>NZ_JAGAXX010000051.1 GCF_017940815.1 Methanobrevibacter sp. | reverse complement strand
TGTTAATGCTGCAAAAAATATTTTAGACGAAGCTCTACGCGCCACTGGTTCAATGGTGCTATGCTTAGTAGATTTCATACCTATTGGTCAAGGAAAATTCGAATATTATTACGAATGGAAAGGCCTTGACAAAACAATAGGCATGGCCTAAGAATCTCCAACTTCTACAAGCTGGAGAGGTTCAAAGTAATACTCAATAATGTCAATATATTAAATACTTTTATTAATAAATAAAACTAAAATTTACATATTGATATTAAATATAGGAGTAGTAAAATGCACGAATTATCCATGGCTCAAGGTATTATTAATGCAGTTCTAGAAACTGCAGAGGCTAATAATGCAACTGAAGTCACTGAAGTCACTGTTGAAGTCGGAAGACTTGCTATGATAAATCCTGAACAATTAGAATTTATTTTAGGAGTATTGATTGAAAATACTATAATGCAGGATGCAGAAATAAAATTTGAAGAAATTCCTGCTGAAATTGAATGTTATGATTGTAAATTCCATGGAGAAGCTATCCTTGATGATAGTGACCACTATGCTCCGCTAGTAAAATGTCCTGAATGTGACAGCTTGAGTGTAGAAATCTTAAATGGGAAAGATATTGTAGTTAAAAATATTGTTATTGAAAAACCTGACGATTAATTAATAGGAGGCAAAATAATGCACCAAGTAGCTGATGTAGAAGTAGCAAAGAATATCATGGATGCTAACAAGAAATTAGCAGACAAAAACTTAAAAAACTTAGAAGACAAAGACATTTTCTGTGTTGATTTTGTAGGAGCAATCGGTTCCGGTAAAACAACACTTGTAGAAGAGATTATCGATAATACTGATTATAAAATTGGAGTTCTTGCAGGAGACGTTATCTCAAAATTTGATGCAGGACGTATTGAAAAGCATGATGTGCCAGTTGTAGGTTTAAACACTGGTAAGGAATGCCACTTAGATGCACATTTGGTAGGTCATGGACTTGAAGACTTGCCGTTAGATGACTTAGACATGGTAATCATTGAAAATGTGGGCAACTTAATCTGCCCTGTTGATTTTGACTTAGGTTCACACTTGAGAATTGTTGTTGTAAGTGTAACTGAAGGTGACGACACTGTGGAAAAACACCCAATTATTTTTCAAACCTCTGATGTTGTTGTAATCAACAAGGTCGATCTTGCAGATGCAGTTGGAGCAGATGCTGACAAGATGGTTGCAGATGCTCAAAAATTAAATCCTAAAATCAAGGTTATCAAATCCAGCTTAAAAGAAGGTGTTGGATTGGATGAAATAATTGCTGTAATTGAAGAAGCAAAAAATAATAATTAATTCTAATTTGGTGGTTTCATGAAAATATGGATAGATATTTCAAATGCACCTCATGTAAGGTTCTTTAAAGATGTAATAAAATATTTAGAAGCTGAAGGTGAGGATGTAATAGTTACTGCTAGACAGTTTGGTGATATCCATAAGTTAATGGACATGTATGACATTGATTTTATTTCTGTTGGAAAACATGGAGTAAGTCTTTACGATAAATTAAGGGAAAGCACTGAAAGAGTTTACAACCTTGTTGACATCATCAATGGTGAAAACGTGGATGTTGCTCTTAGCAAGCATTCCATTGAGCTTCCTAGAATCTCTTTTGGTTTAGGAATTCCAAGCTTATACGTTTTGGATAATGAACATGCGCTAGCAGCCAATAAGCTAACCCTTCCATTATGTGACAGGATTATCACACCGAAAATTATTGACATGTGGAAACTAATGAAATTTGGAGCTGATCCAAACACTATCATATCCTATGATGGAACCTCTGAATTGATGCATTTTAAAAGTTTTGAATATAATGATAATGTATTCAATGATTTGAATTTGGATTTGAAACATCCTAAAACTATTTTAATGAGGCCTGAACCTTCATTGGCATCTTATTTAAATACAGACTGTAGAAAATCAGTTTTATCTCCTATTGTGGATGAGTTGAAAAATGTAGCCAATATTTTGATTCTTCCAAGATTCAAGGAACAGGCTGAAATTTTTGAAGGAATCGAAAATGTTTCAATCTTAAAACCTCCTGTTGACACATCAAGCATTATCAAAAAATCAGATTTGGTAATCGGTGCAGGTGGAACAATGAATAGGGAAGCTGCAATACTTCAAACTCCAGTGATATCATGTTATCCTGGTGAAACTTTATCTGTAGATCAATATTACATCAATAAAGGCTTGATGTTCAGGTCTATCGACACTGATGAGGTTATTGAGAAGGCACTTGATTTCATTGTCAATCCTCATGAGGAAATCAACATTGAAACTGATGATTTGTTCCAAGTGATTATTGATAATTTATATGATTTGGCAAAGAATGGTAAATAGTTTTTTATATTAAAATAATCATATATTTTATTAAAACTAATTTATTTTTTTGGGCTGGTAGCTCAGATGGTAGATCGTCGCCTTGGCATGGCGGAGGCCCCGGGTTCAAATCCCGGTCAGTCCATTTATATTTTTAAAAATAAAAGAAAATTGTGATTAGAATATGTTGTTAATTGCTCAAAACCACTTACAATTAATTATTGAAGTAGCTGTGATACTATTTGTAACATGGATTTTTGCCCTAAACTTAATTCCATTGTCACTTAGTGTTGTAACTTTCTTATCTCTCTTCTTGATGGGAGGTCTTACATTAATCTTTGCAGGAGATATTGCACTCCTGGTACTAGCTTCGAGCCAGGCAGAGTTTACACACCCATTCGGGCCTTTGGCTCTACTGGGAACCGTTGCGGCTTTGGCTTCTCTGAAGGTGATGAAGGAATCGGGTGTAGATATTCGACCTTTAAGAAGATTTGTTATCTTATTCCTCGCAGGTATTACCATATTTGGAGGATTAATGCACAGGTCATTTTTAATATTGTGGTTAATAGGTCTATTCTTCGGTTATTTGATGATTTCCAAATCATTCCGGGAAAAATCAGTATTTACCGCTAAAAGAATTGGAATGTTTTTAGGTGCTGCAGGTATTGGATTTGTGCTTTTAGAAGTGATTGCTAGAGTAAGTGGTATGACAATTTTCTCACCTTTATTAAGGTTAGGTAGGATTGAACAATATTCTGCATCAAGTATTAAAACTGTATTAAGTAATATTCAATTAATAGGCCATAATGCTGATGCTTCGTATTGGGGAGCGGATGGTACGGCATTTGCTGAAGGTTACATTACATTGCCGATGCAATTGGTACTTTTCTTTGGTCTTCCATTCCCAATGTTCTTTGGTATTCTAGTAAACCAAAAGGATACAATCGATTATATGCTTCCAGGTCTCTTTGGATGGGGATTCGATTTTGGTATTCTAGGTCTTATTGGTTTGATTGTATTTGTACTGGGAACCATTGTAATTGGTTTTAAAGTATTGAAAATGTATAGAGAAAAAAGAGAGAAGAATAATAAAAAATACCTTGGTAGGGAGGTGCTTTTAACCGGTGCGCTTGCAGCGTTCTGTGCACAGGCTTTAGTCGGTTTATTCATATTTAACCGTTCCATCAATGGTATGGCTTTATTAACATTTATATTTGTAGGTACATTGATTTTAGCTAATGTTGTTACACTTAAATCAAGATCATGAGGTAGTTATATGAAAGCTTTGGTATTGCTTGGATGTCCTGAAACTCCAGCTCAAACTCCGATGGCAGTTTACGTGTTTAATAAGTTAACAAAAATGGGTTATGAAACCACCATTGCAGCTAATCCTGCAGCTAAAAAGCTGGTTAAGGTATCTGACCCTGAAGATTATTATAATCTTAACTTGGTTGATTTGGAAAGGCATTTAGGTGACATTCAACCGGGAGATTATGATTTATTAGTAGGTTTTGTTCACAAAGATGCTGCGGCATCATTTTTCGTGACATTTGAGCAAATATTGCAATGCAAATCATTGGCATTGGTATTTTCAAGGGATGCTGATGAAGTTGCAGAGTTTGTTAATATGATTGAAGAAAGTGGAAGTAATGCTTTAATCACTGCAGTAAGAGCTTTCCATAATCCTTCACCAATTAAAGTTAAATTTGACAAAGCAATCAAGGAGTTTGAATAAGATGTCATTCTGTTTAGATACTTACTTGCAACAATCTGATAATTATGAAATTCACGCTTCAAAAGCAGGTTTTAAAGACTGTGCAATGATTATAAGATTCAAGGCTGATGACTTGGTCTACATCAAACCTGGTGATGAAGTATTGGGAGTTAGAGTTATAGGAATACCTCCAATTCCAATCGGATTTGACCATGAAAAGGGAACTGTTTTCTTACCATACACAAAACCTTGTCATGGAACTTCTGTAGTTGAATTACCAATCGATGATGAAGAAGTTGAAAAGATCCGTAAATTAGACATTGGTAATAAAAAATGAAATCCACTGTTGTTGGAAGTTTTCCAGTTGAAGTGAAAGAGGTCACTTCAACAAAAAATAAGCTATTAAGTGCACTTGGTGCATATGACTCATTCAAGCAGTCAATTGAAGACAGTGTCATCGCTCAGCTTGATGCTGGAGTAGATATAATCTCTGACGGTCAGGTAAGAGGTGACATGGTTTCTATTTTTACACAATACATTCCTGGAATGAAGATTGAGGATGGAAATACTGTAATTGTTTCCAAAATAAGAAATCCAACTCAGGAAATTTCCGTTAAGGACTTGCAGTATGCCAAGAAGGTAATGAAAAATTATTATAACGGCAATATTCCTGAAGGTTGTGGCGTAAAGGGAATCATAACCGGTCCAACAACCATCGTTCATTCTTCAAGAATTCAATCATTCTATAAAAACAAGGAAGATGCTATAATCGACCTTGCACATTCCCTGAAGCAGGAAGTCGATGCAATAGCAAAAAAAGTGGATCCGGTTTACATCCAGATTGACGAACCGTTCCTCTCAACCGGAATGGTGGACATGAAAACCGCCCGTGAGGCTATTGATATATTGCATGACGGATTGGAAATACCATTGGCGATGCATGTCTGTGGTATTTTAAAGGATGCATTCAAAGACATTGCCCGTTTCAACGTTGACATACTTGATTTTGAATTTGCAGGAAACAACGTTAATTTGAGTGTTTTAGAGCAAAACGCTTCTTTGGTTTCCAATAAAAAAATAGGATTTGGTTGTGTCGATTCTTCAGTTAACACTGTTGATGATGTTAATGATATTGATGCGTTGGTCACAAAGGCTATTGAAATTGTTGGAAGTGACAACTTGCTTTTAGATCCAGATTGCGGTTTGAGAAGAGCTCCAAAAGATGTTGCATTTGAAAAGCTAAGATTGATGAACCAGATTAAGGATAAGTACAGTTAATCTTGGGATAATATGACAGAATATTGCCGGAATTGTGGTGAAAAACTAAAGGATGATGCATTGTTCTGTGCCAATTGCGGTGAAAAAGTACCCAGTAAACGTAAGTTTCCAAATAAATATCTAATTTTAATTGTTATTGTAGCAATTGCTATTGTTGCTGTAGCTTCCACTATTTTTTTAACCAACCAAACCCAAACGGTAAGGGTTGAGGATGTCCAGTTTGAGCTTCCATCCGATTATGTCAAGGAGCCGTCAAGAACTGATGTGAATTATGATGGAAACGTTAAATCCAGTGCAATGGGATGGAGCAATGATAAGAACTACATTGAAATTGGTGTTACAAGCACTCCCGGCTCTGGAATAAACAGTGAGGAAGTTGCATCAACTCTTGGAGGTTCACCAACAAAGATGTTTGGATATTCAGGATATTATTTGGAATATGAAAATGAGGGTTGTGCATTTGTTTTTGGCCTTAAGGATGAGGTCTGCATGATTTATGTTGACCATTATGATGCATTTGACGATGTAAAAGTAATAGGTCAGGATGAAAGTTAAATTTATATAATTTTTTTCTATTCTAATCTCTTGTTTTATTTAATAATTGTATTTTTTCTGCTATATTTTATTTGAGCACTTCTTTTTAGTAGAACTAGTTTCATGAAACTTATTTCGCTCGTGGAAAACAACATATTGGTCAATAATATTACAAACAATTGGAAGATTCTATAAAATAATCAATCGAACATTGCATATAACAGGACCTTATATTAAACAATAATAAAATCTAAATTGATATCTACATTAGCTCACACAAAAAAGTATAAAACTGGAAATCTCCTGGATACTTATCAATGAGGGTGTAATATTCGAGTCTAGAAATAACTCAAATTATTGGATTAAAACTTTTTTTTAAAAAATTATCTGAAAACATCATAATTTTAGAAAACTTTAATTTATAATAAGTAACATATTATAAAATTAATGAAAACAATAGCTATTGGTGTTGGTGAAAACGAAAATATAATACAAGCTTGTCATATTTTTAAAGAAAAACACCCAAAAACGGAACTTAAATTAATATATAAGGATGAAGACTTGGTCAAAGCAGTTTTAGATGATAAAATAGATGGTGTAGTTCGCGGATCTCTTCCAGCATCTAATATCATGAAAGAACTCAAAGAGCACTATCCTAATTTGTCAAGAGCGACCTATGTGAATGGGAATGAACATGAATTCCTATTGACACCTGTTGGAATTGATGAAGGGGTTAGCGTTGAAGATAAGTTCGAAATAGCAATGAGCTGTTGTGATTTCCTTAAAAAAGTTGGAAAAAAACCAAAAGTGGCAGTTCTTGCAGAAGGAAGAGAAGATGATTTTGGAAGAGGAAAGGAAGTTTCCAATTCAATTAAAGACAGTAAAAAATTAACCAAATTAATTGAAGAAACATCTGAAGATGTCAAAAACTATTTTATATTAATCGAAAAAGCTATGGATGACAACTGTAATGTCATTATTGCACCAAACGGCAGAGTGGGGAATATAATTTTCAGAACATTGGTATTGCTAAGCTCCTGGCCAAGTTATGGTGCGGTGACTTTTGGAATAGATAGGATCTATATCGATACCAGCCGAGACCAAAGCATTGAGGGATATGTCCGCAGTTTAATTTTAGTAAATGAATTGACTGAAGATTAAAAACCACAAAATTGAGGGATTTTTATGGCAGAAAATATTCTTTATAGATTATATGAATGGTACATTACTCGTGACTTAAAACCTGAGAAAATGCCAAAGCATGTAGCTATAATCATGGATGGTAATAGAAGATACTCCAAACTCCAGGGAAACATGGATGTTGTTAAAGGACATGAAATTGGGGTAGATACTTTAGAAAAAGTATTGGATTGGAGTATTGAACTTGGAATTGAAATCATTACCGTATATGCTTTCTCAACCGAAAATTTCAACAGACCAGAACACGAAGTTGAAGGACTCATGAACCTGTTCGTAACCAACTTCAAAAGATTAGTAGACCATGAAAAAATCCACAGAAACGAAGTGAAAGTTAAAGTAGTAGGTAGAACCGAACTAATTCCAGAAAGTGTACGTGATGCAATCAAGGAAGCAGAAGATGCAACAGCTCACTACGATAAAAGATTATTTAATATAGCTATTGGATATGATGGACGTTTAGAAATTATCGATTCATTTAAAAAGATTATCGAACAAGTGCAAGCTGGTGAAATCACAATTGATGACGTTGATGAGGAACTTGTAAGCAAAAACCTCTACACCGAAGGTTTGGCTGACCCTAACCTTATCATCAGAACCAGTGGTGAAGAGCGCCTAAGTGGATTTTTACTTTGGCAATCATCCTACTCAGAGTTATACTTCTGTGAAACATTATGGCCTGAACTCAGAAAAGTTGATTTCATAAGGGCAATAAGGTCATATCAGGAAAGAGAGAGAAGATTCGGTGTATAATATGATGGATACACATTGCCACATTGATTTTGAAGACTTTGACAGTGACCGTGAAGAAGTCATCAAAAGAGCTCAGGACAAGCTAGATAATGTGATTGTTTCAGGTTACAGCAATGACAGTAATATGGATGTATTGAAACTTTCAAAAGATTATGAAGGTTTTATTTATCCCACTTTTGGTTTTCACCCAGTAAGTTCTCAAAATGCAACTGAAAAAGAGATTAGCATTGCTCACGATAACATTTGCAACCATTTGGATGAAATTGTAGCTATCGGTGAAGTTGGAATGGATTATTTCTATGTTACCGATAAGGCACTGCGCGAAAGGCAACAGGAAATATTCACAGGCTTTTTAGAGCTTGCCAATGAATATAAGGTTCCTATTGTAATGCATGTGAGGGACTGTGAGAAAAAGGCAGTCAATATCATTGAGGACTATGATGACATTCCTTATTTTGTGTTCCATTGCTATGGTGGAAGCTTGAAAACAGCTAAAAGAATCATGAACCGTGACAATTCTTACATGAGTTTTTCAACAATGCTATGCTACTCAAAGCATCATCAGGATTTGATTGAAAAAATAGATCTTGATTATGTGTTGACTGAAACCGACAGTCCATACTTGGCAATGACAAAAGAAGAGAGGAATGAACCTGTCAATGTTGTTAAAGCAGTTCATAAAATTGCCGAGATAAAAAATATTGATGTAAGCACTGTTGATGAGATAACAACAAACAATGCTCGCAAAATCTTTAAAATTTAAAAGTGTAAGATGAAGTTTAAGTTTATCAACACTTCATTATTTTCTTTTACAGCTTCAATTTCCAATTCGAAGTCTGTCATGTCTTTTTTTACTAAATTTATCAGATGATAATCCAGAAGGGAATCATTTAAAAATATTGTGAATTGGTTCCTGTCGATTTTAACTTGTTTTCTGCAGAATAGCTTGAACGCATAGAAGTATAGTTCTATTCTAAAAATCAGGTCTTCTTCATCACCTTCACCGTCAATGAAAAATTTTTTCAAATCTTCCTGCAAGACTTTTCCTTCATCGCCGGTGTCTGCCTTGAATGTTTCCATTTCTTTCAATTCATTCATTAATTCTTGTTTTTCTTCTTCGTTATACATTTAATCACTTAATTTGAATCTTAGTTTAATTATATTATATTGGTTTGGCATGAAATCAATTTCGAATTTGTCAAATGCATCATCCAGCTTTCGAAGCAGCTTGAATTCTAGGTCATCAGGGATTATGTGCAGCATGAAACAATCTTCATCAATTTCAATTCCCAAATCCTCAAGTAGTGGAATCTTAAGCTCGCTGATGAAAACGTATTTGTACACTATTAGCTCATAGTCATTTACTTCCTTATTGTTTTTGAAGATGTCGATAAGCTCTTCCTGCAGTTTGCTTGCCACAACATCAAATGTTTCATCACTCATTCTATCTTTTCCAAACATCCAATTTTTGCTTTTTGTTGAAGTATCTGTTCAAATCCTGATTGTCAACGCTTGTATTCGGCTCGAACATGCTGCATGAATCATCTGGATTTGTCTGGCTCATTCCACGGGTGCATTTCATTCCCTGTGCAGGTCCGTATAACTGGACGTTAGTCTGCAAATGCTTGCAGTTCAGACATACCCTGTCATAATTAACATCGGAAATGCTGATTCCATCCAATTCATACATTTTATCACTATATCAAATCCCTTTCAGTGAATACTTCCTTTGCGGCCACCACGCCATTGATTGACTTTGGAAAACCACAATAGGCACTCATTTGCATTATGATTTCAACAATTTCAGTTGGAGTGTTTCCAACATTCAATGCAGCATTGATGTGATCTTTCAATTGAGGGATTGTTCCAAGGGTTGTCAGTGCCGCAACTGTACACAATTCACGGGTCTTTAAATCCACTTCCTCACGTGTATATATTTCAGCATAGGGGAATTCAACAACAAATCGTGACATGTCGGGAGCGATATCTTCAATGCCCTCAAAGATTTCCTCAACAGACCTTTCCTGAATGCCTTCCAAAACTTCTTTACCTTTTTCATACCTAGACATGTTTATGAATATATTTTCAAACCCATTTAACATTAGCGGTAGTGTAAACATAATGTGGCGAAAATACCGGATTGTACAATTTATTTGTTGCCGATGTCGAGTTGAAGCTAATGGCAACGGATTTTCTTAAATTATAATTGATCCTGTCGCCAATTGACACTAATTCATCATGACTGAATCTGTCTGATGTTTTTGCATAAACCTTGAATTGCACTCTTTTTTTATCATAATTTGCATCATATCCCAAGTCAGTATAGGATACATTGACTATTTCAACAGAATATGGAAAGAGTAATGTTGTTTTTGATGTTGAATAATCTCTGTATGTGTCTTCTGGATAGATTGCACTTGAAGAAGTTGAAAGACCCTCATTGGCACCGTTTCTTGCAGCGGCCATTGCCGTGTTGAGTTCCTGCTCTTGGGCTACAAAAACAATTGCAAGCATTACAATCAATATCAAAACCCCAAAAAGGAATAGGAATTCTGCCGAAACTTGTCCGTTATTGTCGGTCATGATATCACAATCCCCTCATCTGTTTTGGTTATCAGATAACTCCTGCCGCTAATCAGCTTATCTTTAGAATCAATATTAACCAAAGGGAGTAATGTTTCTCCCTTCTTACCATCATACTCAATTATCAGCTTGTTTTTATTAATTGTTAATTCATAATATCCTTTGTCTGAGGGCAAATTAATCTTTTTAGAGTATCCCTCACCATTTGAGTTTACCTGGTTTATTTGGTTTGCCACCTCATCCAAGATTAGTCTATGGGATACGCTATCATCAATATTGAAACTCGATGATAATGCAGATGAAGTAAAAAATAACACTCCTAGAGCAATAATTATAACTATAAATAATGCAAATAGATATTCAATTGAAATGAAACCTTTATTGTCCATATTTTTTAGTTATTTTAGAAATTAATAAAGTTTGCTCATATTAAAAGTCAATATTTATATAATATTGTAATTAAAGATAATGGTATGAAAGGTAAAGTTATTTTTATTGGTGCAGGTCCGGGAGATCCTGATTTAATAACTGTAAAAGGAAGGAAGGTTATTGAACAAGCTGATGTAATTATTTATGCAGGTTCTCTTGTAAACAAGGATGTCTTAAGTCCTGCTCGTGATGACTGTGAGATTCACAACAGTGCTTACTTAAATCTCGAAGAAACAGATGGCATAATCACAGAAGCGGTCAATGAGGGTAAACTGGTTGCCCGTGTACATACAGGTGACCCTTCAATTTATGGGGCAATTGGTGAACAGATTCGAGAACTTAAAAAACATGACATTGAATATGAAATCATTCCCGGTGTAAGCTCACTGTTCGGTACTGCTAGTGTTCTAGAAGCTGAGTTGACATTGCCTGAGATTTCACAAAGTGTAATAATCACTCGTCCTGAAGGAAGAACTCCAAAACCTGCTGGAGAAAGCCTTGCAAGTTTCTCAAAGCACCATGCAACTATGTGCATCTTTTTGGGAATAGGCATGATTGACAAGGTGGTTGATGAATTGCTTGAAGGTTATGAGGAAACCACTCCAGTTGCAGTTGTCAAAAAGGCAACTTGGCCAGACCAACAAATAATCAGAGGAACCCTCAAGGATATTGCACAAAAGGTTAAAGATGCTAATATAACAAAGACTGCAATGATTGTGGTGGGAGATGTCCTAGACCCAGGCGACTTTAATGCATCCAAGTTATATGACAAAAACTTTAAACATGAATATCGTTAAATGAGGAAAATATTTTCTCATTTATTTTATCTTATTTTAAAAAAAGAATATTATGATGATTTGTTAAAATCATCAATTGCTGAGTCAACTAATTTTATTACAGATTCATTCAAATCAGGGTATGAATCATTTATAGGTACTGGAATATTGTCGCAGTAGACTACATCTAATCCATGAGCTATTGCATCTTTTGTTGCAACATCAACAGCGGCCGCTTTAAGCTCAGTTAGCATAACATCTGCCTTATCCATATATTTTGCCATGTCTTCACGAAGCAAGGGTCTGTTGGATAGGTGTGCGGTGGTTCCGACAACATTGCAGTGGTAATTGTTTTCAAGGTATTCGACTAATTTGTCTTTAACTGCTTCAGGGGCGGTTGTTGCAAAGAGTACATTTTTGCCTTCAATGTTGTCCAATGGCTTAGGCCTGAACACAGTTGAGATTACTGTTGCATCTGGATTGACCTCGCCTACAAACTCTTCAATTTCTTTAATTTTATCATCTGAACACATTGGCTCTTCGCACATTGTTAGAATAACCAAATCTCCAAGTCCCACCCGGTAAGGTCCAAAGTAGGTTGTCAGGTTTGCAATTGGTTGGTTTGCTCCGATCAATGCAATCTTTTTATTTGTCTTGATTGGAGGTATTGCAGCACCACTGCCTTCAAAAATAGCAAACTTGGAGTCGACCTCATTAGCTAGTTTTGCTCCTTTTTTCATATTTGTGAGGAATACTTCACCCGCCATTCCGCCTCCGCAACGTCTGCATCCGATTGTCAGGATTCTACTCATCAATGCATCTTCCCAGTGGTCACTTGCTGCATGCACTCCCTTTTCAGATTGTGCAAGCAAAAATTCCGCATTGATTTCAAGATCTTCACCATGAACAATTTCAGGTTTCTCCGGTCCTCCTCTTCCCATTGCGATTACGCATGGTTCGTAGCCGTTTTTATCTATCAGCCTTGCCACGAAGCCGGATACGGCTGTTTTTCCGATACGTTTTCCGGTTCCAAGGATTGTTATTGAAGGCTTTTCCATAACGTCATACTGTGATGTTGGTTCGAATTTGAAATCAGGTCCCTCATATGTGATTCCCTCATTCAACACCTTGCATGCAATCTTGAATCTTTTCGGATAGTCTAGAATTGGCTCGTCACTTAAGTCGAATACTGTTTCAATATCATATTTTCTAATCATTTCAACAATGATATCGTAAGGTATGTCCTTGTCCTTTGCAAATTGAACTGGAATTCCAAGCTTTTGTGAATATGACTCTTCAGAATCATCTCTAAGCTTTTCAGTTCCTCCAATAAAAACGGCACCTGCAATATCAATGTGTTCGAGGTTGTTCAGGGTATCTATTGCTTCTTGTGTGACTGGTAGGTAGTGTTCACCGTCAACTAAACAGAGCATTTTAGTTAATGATTTCATAATACTTTATATTGTTTTTATATATAATAAGTTAGATGATATTTTTTTTAAACCTCAGTTTAGGTTTTATAAAGATTTACATGAACTCGTAAATAATGTAAGGTATTTTTAAATGCAAGGTTTAAATATTATTAGTTGTTAATATTAATGTATAGAATTAAGGAGTTAATTTTTAACTAACTGAAATTAGTTAATATGGGTTAGATATCTATGTATAAAGACGAAATGATACAATTACATCAATTTTTAGTATATGTGTTAAAATATTTAGCAGAAGATGATCAAATAACAAATGATTGCAGCGAATATATCTCCCTGAAAATTAGTCCCCATCATATTCATAAGACTAAAGCTGAGCATAAACATGCCATTTTTGTTTTATGTAAAATCATTGCTCAATTAATCGCTGATAAAGATGATAATTCTATTCCTGAGAATGTTCGCAATTCACTCTCTGATTTAGTTACTAGATCTGAAAATGAGATGAGTTCATCATAACTCTTTATCATGCTCTACTTTTTTTTTAGTTTTTTTTAAAATACATTAGTGAATTTTATTTTTAAAATTAGTGTTTTTTTTTATAATTTTTCCATTATTTCCAGCCCTAATTGTGTGCATTTGTATAGTCTTCCTTTTCTTGCATCTTCATTGACGCAAACCACCAATTTTTTTTCTTTTAGGTCATGAAGTGCTGCTGACACTTGGCTGGTCCTCACATCTAGTTCCTTAGCTATTTCTGAAGGTATCTTAAGTTCATTACCTATTGTTTTTAAGGTGTTTGTTCTGTAAGGAGAGATTTTAATATATCCTAAAATTCCATAGAATTCTCTTTCGTCCATGGTATTATTTGTTTATGTTAAAAGATTAAATCTTTATATATGAATTGTATTTGTTTATATCTGTTTTTTAATAACTTATTACCCTTTAATAAACATTTATTAGTTGCCAAAAATATATTTATTATCATGTCTTATGCGGAATTCACATTTAATGATTTGATTGAGGATATACTCTATGTTGATGGCAGGCTATCCAAGGCCAAATTGTTGGGTGTTGCAATTTTCACTTTATTCTTTTTAGGCAATATGATTTTCACATTCCCTCCAATGTTGAGAATAAGCTTTCTGTTGTTTTTATCTGCTGTTGTGGTGGTGTTTTTAATTGGATTGTTCTATTATGCTGTGTGCAGGGGAATAGGATTTGTAGTGAGAAGATTCATTAATTAAATTGATTTAATGAATCTTTCCTTGATGGTGATAGGGTCCAGGTCTATTTGCGCCACATCTGAATTGCCCGCATCGGTATTGTAAACTATAAAGCTTGCATCATCACTGTTGATAATTTCTTTTAAGTCAATTTCATCATAGTAATGGATGTTTTTAAAGCCTATGCTTTTTGCGATATTGACAAAATCGACTGATTTTGAATAGGTGTTTTGCTTATCATCAGAACCGTATGCGCCGTTATTGATTAGAATCCAAGTCAGGTTTGAAGGGTTGTTTGCAAAGATTGTTACAAGTGAGCTCATATTCATCAAAAGGGATCCGTCCCCGTCTATTACAACAACCTTTTCATGTGGCTTGGCTATTGCAAGACCGAGTCCTATTGATGAGGCAAGTCCCATTGACCCGAGCATGTAGAAGTTTTTAGACCGGTCATTGATTTCATACAGTTCCCTTGAGGTGTAGCCGATATTGCAAACCACGAGTTCATCTTCGATATTGTCCATTATTTCCTTAATCGCTTCGTATCTTGCCATGGTATCACCAATAATGTTCATCCAGGATTATGCTTACGGGTTTTCCCTCTTCTTCACATAAGTCCCTTGATAATCTGATGTCTGTATATGCTGCCTCTCCATTTCCAGGCTTGAAAAACTTAAATCCCATTGCTTCCAATATTCTTGGTGTTGACTCTTCCATTAGGGATTCATCATGAATTGTATGCTCTTCGCTGTCTCTGTGGCTTATTACAATTATCAGAGGAATCTCATAAAGTTCCATAAGGGACTTCAATGCGTTAATGGAGTTTCCAAATCCTGAATTTCCCATTAGGATTGCCGGTTTCTTGCCGCCTAGATATGCTCCTGCACATATGCCAATTCCTTCCTCTTCATGGGTAACTGGCACATGGATGATTTCATCGTCCTCATCAATCATTTCAATCAATTTTGAGAAGTTGTCACAAGGAGCGCTGACTATAAAGTCTATTTCAGTATCCTTAAAACCATAATAAATAGCTTCACTACTGTCCATATCTATCACGTTGCATTAATTGTTTAATTAAAATATATAAAGAATACTATAAAAATATATTTAAATTATTTTTATCCACTCAATTTTAAAGATTTTGAATATTATTGATATATTTCTATTTATCTTATTGTACATTTTCATACATTGGGATTACTTAATAGTAACCTTTTTATTTGATTTAATAATAATATATAATCATGTTTGATAAACTACCAATTTCCTCTGAAACAGAAAGGATTTTGACCAAGGCATTGGATGAGCCAATCTCTGTTGAGGAAGGAAATCACTTAATGAATATAAAAGGGTCTGATTTATATCCTTTACTAGCAACTGCAGACTATTTAAGACAAGAAATCGTCGGAAATGACGTTACATTCATTAACAACTGTAATATTAACTTTACTAATATATGTACAGTTAGATGTGGTTTTTGTGCATTTGGAAAAGACGCCGATGACCCTGAAGCATATATTCTAAATGATGAGCAAATTTTAGCTAAAGCGCAAGGGGCCGTTGAAAAGGGAGCTCATGAATTTTGTGTAATGGGTGGAGTACTTCCAGATGCAGACATTGAATATTATGAACATTTGATGACTTTATTGAAGGATGAATATCCTGATGTCATGATTCACGGTTTTTCACCGACAATGATTAACGATGCATGTAGGGTATCTGGAATTGACATTGCAGAAGGTTGTGAAAGACTTAAAGATGCAGGTCTTGACACATTACCTGGAACTGCTGCCGAAATCTTAACAGACCGTTCCAGAGACTTGATTTGTCCTGAAAAGGTAAGTGTTTCAGAATGGATTGATATCGTTAAGACAGCTCACGAAGTCGGAATCCCTGGTTCCGCAACTATAATGTACGGACATGTTGAAACTTTAGAGGAAAGAGTTGAACACATCGACATTATACGCAAGCTTCAGGAAGATACTCATGGATTCACAGAATTCATTCCAATGACATTCATGCATGAGTTTTCACCGATATTTTTAGAAGGACAATCCAATTTGGGAGCTACTGGAACTGAGGACTTGAAATTATATGCTGTTTCAAGATTAATGCTTAGGGACTTGATTCCTAATATCCAAGTTTCCTGGGTAAAGATGGGATTCAGATTCGCACAAGTTTCACTTACAGCTGGTGCAAACGATTTGGGTGGAACCTTAGGTGGAGATGAATTGTCTGCTGCTTCAGGTGCACCTGATGGAGTTGATGCATCTATTGGAACCTTAGGCAATATCGTAAGAAACCTAGGTAGGAATCCAATAGAGAGAAATTCCAAATACACTGAATTCTACCCAATTGAATCAGCAAGCATGCCTTCAAAGTAAGATTAAGTGATATTTTATGAAGAAATTTATTGTCATAGATGGATTGGATGGGTCAGGAAAGGACACACAGGTAAATCTTCTTGCAGAAATGTATAGGCGGCAAGGAAGAGATGTTGTTGTGAGGTCCCATCCCTGCAATGACAATAAATTCGGTAGAAAATCAAAACAGGCTCTTTTAAAAGAGGGTAAACTAAATCATATAAGGGCAACTCTTAATTTTGGGCTGGATGCAATTAGGTCAGTTCATATGTATTATTACAATAAGGATGTTGATGTTTTAATCTTTTCAAGATATATTCTGGCGGTGATGTATCTTCCAAATGTTGTCAATACAATTGTATACAAGATTGTGGCATTTGTTCTTCCAACATCCGATTGTATGTTCTTTTTGGACATTACTCCTGAGGAATCATTGAGAAGAATAGGCTCCCGTAATGAAGAAACAGAAATGTTTGAAAATATTGACTCTTTAAGGGAGAACCGTTTAAGATCACAAAAATTTACCTATAACTGGAATGTGGTTCCTGCTGATGGTTCTCCTGATGAAATCTCTCAAAAAATAAAGGTTAAGTGTTTGGAAACAGACTAAACTCATAATACTTCTTTTATGCCGTCTGATGTTATAATCATCAATGAGTTAAGGTTTTCCAATACTAATGAAACGATAGGATGGGTTTGAATATCCTTATGCATGAAAATAATCTCTTTTTCTACAATATCAATCCAATTAACGTGATATACCACAACGCCATTTACAATTAGTCCCAAATATTCTGGAACAAATCTATTTTCATTAACTTCTTCAAAATAAGGGTTTTTTCTCAGTATCTCTTTTAAAACATTTTCCATATTAAACACCTTTTCTTTCATAAACGAATTTTGGAACGGCCTTATCAAAAGGATCGAAGGTTTCACGATTTTTAACTTCCATACATTTCATGCTTACCTTTGAGTGAAGTGATGAAGGTAATCTTAAAATCCTTTTAAGGTCAATAGAAACTTTAGCGTCAATTGTTGCAAGATTGACTCTTGCCATTGCCTCAACAAGATTCTTGTAACGTCTAGGACCAATGTCACGTTTGAAGTAACCCCAATTGTCTTGCTCTAAGTGGTGTCTTGAAGCCATGATGTCCTTCATTAATTTTGGATTGATTCCATCAATCTTTTCATTGCCCACCAAGTGCATGATGTTGAATTTGACCTTGTCTGTAAATATCTTTTGATAACCAATTGGAATTGTGAAATGCTCAAAGTTGAAGCTCTGGTTGGAAACCTCTGAGTTCATGAACTGGGACTTTGGAACTTCTGCACCTGCAGCATACTTCAATACTTCTGACCTTAGCTCGCTTCCGGCTAGCATCATGTCCTCATCAAGGATTCTAATGTGATATCCTCTTCCTGAATAGATTAAATGAATGTTTTTTAATCCTAAATCGCCTTGCAATGTATCAATTAAACTGTTAACTATTTCTAAAGCTTCACCTAGACAAGTTTCACACACTCCATTGCATTGGCAAGACCTGATTGGAATGTCCTTTGCATCAACATCGAAAATGTATTCTGCCTTTTGCCAGTCTTCCCTTCTTTTTGGATTGTTGTAAAAGGCCACTGAGATGTATGCCGCAAAAGGAGCCTTGTATCTTAAGAATTTACGTAAAGATTCAGGTCCTCTGAATACCTTATACCTGTCATTAGGGCCACGTCCGTTATGGTCAAAACCGAATTCTCTCTTTTTGATATCGGTTGCGATAAAGTCTGGCAGGTCTTTTGGGTCCCATTCTTCACGATAGTATTGTCTACGCTCTTTAATGGTAGCTTTAGAAAACATGATTATAAGTTACTTTTTTAAAGTATTTATTATTTAGGTAAGTGCGATTATGTGCAAAAGTGTTTTAAGTCATTTAGTTTAATTAAATATTAGGTGTGTATTATGTTTTTAACAATTTGTTTATTGTTGATATTTCTATTTGGAATTGTCCTGATGCTTTACTCTGGAGTCGCATTGATTCAGAATAAGAATTATTCGGATCAGCTCCAAAAGATATTCAGGATGCAATAGTTGAGCATGATGAACGTTTTAAAGGGGCTCATCTGATTGGCTGGATCTTGCTTATATTGGCTGCTGCTCTAATTACATTTTCAATAGTGTATGGAGCATGGGATGGAATCCGGAACAATTTTACATTATGGGAGTTTTTCATAAGGTTTTTAGTCATGTTTGAATCATACAAGCTATTTGACATGATTTTCATTGACTGGTTCCTGCTTACGAAATCCAATTTCTACCAGCATTACTACCCTGAAACCAAGGGTTGTGAAAGTTATGACAACTATGGATTTAACTTAAAGTCACAGTTGCTTAAATTGATTATAATTTTCCCAGTGACAGCATTTGCATTGGCATTTGTTGTTTCATTAATCTAACTATCAATACTTTTAATTAACATTAGTTTGAGATATATCAGCATGGAAGAAATAGTTGAGGTCATTGGTGTTGAACATTTAAAGACAGTTTTATCAAATCTAACACCTGAAGAAATTGTAAAGCCTGCATTTGACAATTGGATGGTGGGTATGAAAACAGGCCATACCATTTTAAACTTGGAAAACGGCAAAGTATATGGTTTAGGCATTGAATTGAACCAATTGCCATTGGCAGATAACATTTATATTGAATTATTCTCTATCAAGTCACATGAGGACCCAATCACTGAAGAGGAATTCTTCTCTAAAAATGAATATGAGGAATTTCTGGAATTCAGCAGTGACGACCCATGCGAGTATATTCCTGATATCATAACTGAATTTTGCGAGTTAAAAGGCATTGATGAATATAATCGTAAGATTGGTCTTTTAGCATATAAATTTGAGAAAAACGAGCAAGCTAATTACAATATGTGGGAATCTAAAATCTTAAACAGGTATTATGATGCGATTTATGAAAATCACAATCCCTTCCAGTTTTCCCAATCTAGTCTTTAGGAGCTTGCTTGTCCAGTTGGAACTTTTTACGTCCGTAACATGATAACGGATTGTTGATTCCTTTGCATGACTTGTCAGGATGGCACAGGTTAGGCAAATGGATTTTTATTTTTTCACAGCTCATTGGAGTGTACCATTTGGTTTCCCCTTCGTGGTTGATGTCGACCCTTTCATGCATTCCGAATCCTAGTTTTGATATGATGTTTATTTTCTCTTGAGGTTGGTCGTCAAACAACGGTGGTGTACAGTTGTCCGCTGCATCAAAAATCAACGGCAATATCTCATTTTCCGTAATTGTCAAGTCAGGGTCCATATCGGATACCTTAACTGTTTCATCGGATGCGAAAATTCTAGGATACAATCTTGCATATGATGCGAATGATGTTAAAAGGAGCACGATTGCATCGTTACGTCCACCTGATGAGACTCCTTCAACAGTTGCCTTGATGCATGGTGGGAACGCTTCAGGATTTAACTTTCCAGCTTCGACAGTGCCGTAAATTCCTCCACTTCCTGCATAGTATTGGTTGTATTTGCTGATTTCTTCAGGAATGAACTCTTTTAAATCCTCACCAATTTTAATGATTGCAGGGTGAATCTCAATTCTTGCTGACATTTCCTTGATTCTTTGAATATACTCTTCGGTTTTCTGCATTATCAATCTTGATAGGATCTGTTCCTTGACGCTGTCCCCGATTAGTATGTTGTACATTCTGTCAGGGCTTCTGTCTGTGAACTTGTCTCCAAAACGATATAGGAAGTCATCTTGTTGCAGGACTACATCGCCGTCATCTATCAATAAATCGGTTAACTTTAATTTCTTGCTGGCAACAACATCCTTAAGTGATTTCCAGTTTATGGAACCGTCCACTTTTACCTCATCAAGCACTTCGTCGATTATTTCAGCTCTTGACATAGGAGGTATTTTAGCCAGTCTTTCTAAAATGAGTGATCCTTGTGATTCAATGAACAATCTTGTTTCACGAGAACCTGTGTTGAATTGAATTGCAATTGCTTGACATAGAATGTGGAATGTCACTACATCCTTCTGGAATATCTCCTCGTTTGTCAGGAATTCAAATTCTGATTGGGTGAAGTTACTGTTGTTTTTTTTCTCAATTGCCCATTGTATACGTTTCATCGCAAGGTCAGCATATGATTTTGGGATTATGGAGTCATCTGATATTTTCTGGTTAAATGTATGGGTACATATTTCTATCAGTGATTCGTCAACATCAAAAATTTGATTTAAATCGCCATATCCGCGTATTATGCTTCTTCCTTCATCGGATAATGGGTTGATAAATGATACTTCAGCCATGTTTTTAACTTTTTATTTTATATTTTAAATAACTAATGTATTTGTTAAAACAATATTAATGGTTGCTTAAAATTTTTTTTTGGTAAAGAAATATTTTATATAACACTGTTAAAAATAAGCATTTATTATATATAAGTAACATAATTATACTATGTTTAAAATAATTGAGGAGATAAGATAAATGTCAAAAATTTTCATTTCATGTGCACTTCCTTATGCAAATGGACCATGTCATTTGGGCCATATTCGTTCCACATACTTGCCCGCTGATATTTATGCAAGATATAACAGAATGATTGGTAATGACGTTTTAATGGTTTGCGCTACTGATGAGCATGGTACTCCAATTGCAGTTAAGGCAGATAAAGAAAATAAAAAGCCGATTGAAATTTCAAAAAGATATCACGACATGATTGTTCGTGATGTTGAATCAATGAACATTTCACTAGATAATTTTACAAGAACCACTGATGAAGCTCACTATGAACTCGCTTCAAACTTCTTTAAGACATTGTACGACAACGGATTCATTTACAGGGAAGACATCCAACAGTTATACTGTCCAAACTGTAACAAGTTCCTTCCGGACAGATACGTTGAAGGATTATGTCCGGTTTGCGGTGCAGAAGCAAGAGGGGACCACTGTGAAAAATGTGGAAAGGCTCTGGATCCGACAGAACTTGATGAGCCACACTGCATTACATGTGGAACAACACCTGTAATCAAGGACACATTCCAGTATGCATTCAAGCTGTCAGAATTTGAAGACGCTCTTAAGGAATACATCAACAATAACGACAACTTGCCTGCAAACGTTAAGAACTATGCATCTAACTGGCTGAAAGAAGGATTGAACGACTGGATTTTAACCCGTGATATGGATTGGGGTATTCCAGTGCCGTTGGATGAGGCAAAAGGCAAAGTATTATACGTTTGGATTGAAGCATTCTTGGGATACATCTCATCTGCTTCCCAATGGTCCAAGAAATCCGGCAAGAAATGGGAAGAGTACTGGAATGACTATGTTGTCCATTTCATTGGAAAGGACATTATCTACCACCATTCAATATTCTGGCCTGGACTCTTAAAGGCTTACGGCTGCAAATTGCCTGACATGATTTATGCCGGTGAATTTTTATCTCTTGAAGGGGAAAAGATGTCCACCAGTAAAAACTGGGTTATTTGGATTGAAGACTTTGTAAAAGACTACGAACCAGATCTCTTGAGATATTACTTAACAATAAATGCTCCTTTAAACAAGGATTCTGACTTCTCCTGGGATGACTTCCAAAGAAGGAACAATGATGAATTGGCTGATGTAATCGGAAACTTCCTCCACAGGACTTTCGTATTCACCAAGAAATACTTTGACAGCAAAATACCTGAATACGCAAATCCGTCTGCAGAGGATGAGGAATTCCTAAAAGCTATTGAGGAATTGCCTGACAAAGCAGGTGCATACATTGCAGATTATGAATTCAGGGAAGCATTGCTTGAAATATTCAAGGTAGCCAAAAAAGGTAACAAATATTTCAATGACCAAGAGCCATGGAAAGCCGTAAAAGAAGACATGACAAAAGCGGCAAACTGTTTATACTTATCTAATCAATTAGCAAAAACTTTGGCTTACACATTAAAACCGTTCTTGCCTACAAAAGCGGATAAAATCGCTGAAATCATGAACCTTGGTGATTTGGATGATTGGCAAGCGGCTAAGGTTACATTGCCAACAGGCCATGAAATAAATAAGGCTAAACCATTATTCAAGAAAATTGAAGATGATGAAATCGATGCCCAAAAGGCAAAACTTAAAGAAAATTTAAAAACTGAAGAGGAAAAGGATAATATGAGTGACTTAATAACAATAGATCAATTTGATGAAGTAGTAATTAAAATCGGACAAGTTAAAGAAGCTGAAAAAATTGAAAAATCTGACAAATTATTAAAATTACAAGTGGACATCGGAGAAGAAAAACCTAGGCAAATTGTTGCAGGACTTGCAAAATTCTACTCTCCGGAAGAGTTAGTCGACAGAAAAGTATGTGTTGTTGCAAACTTACAGCCTGCAAAACTCTTCGGAACATTATCCGAAGGTATGATTTTAGCAACCGGTGAATCCGGTGCATTACTCACTCCTGATGTAAAAGCAGAAGTTGGCGAAAGAATTCAATAAATAGATTAAAATGCAAGAGTCTGTCCTAGTAAACAAAGCCGAGAGCTACCTAAAAGAAATTTCAAAGGATCCAATTGTCCTAGATGATATTGAGGATTTTGAAAATTTCAAAAGTCTTTACTTTAAGCTAGATGACAGACTAAACAAATTGCAAGGCTTTAAAGATGACATGGATGCGCAAGGATACACCACTCCTTTCACATCCCTTAACAAATATGGAACAAAGGCCGTCGCTGAAGTTGCCATCGACGAGATGGGTGAAAGCAGCCGCCATAATCAGATTTTCAGGATGAAAGCTAATGCCAAGAAAAACATTCTGGACAGGGTCAAATCCTCAATTGACTCTCATAGGATAGCTCTTGGTAATCTTGAGCAGTTCGGTTATGTCAAATGCAATTCATGCTACAAGAAATATTCAATGAGTGAATATAAGCAAAATGAAGGCAAATGCAGCTGCGGATGTGAGGCTTTCACATTCAAGGTCAATAAGGAGGCCACCCACAGAATCGAGATAATTCCACACCTTCCGTTATCCGGAAACTACATGGTTTTAAGAAGTGAACTTTCACCATATGGACGTGAATCCCTCAAACAGGTTTTAAGCATACTAAAACAGGAACGTAAAGGTGTAGTGAAAACAATATCTCTTGTTATAAGGTTCAGAGACAAGAATAAGCGCCTAATAAGAAAAAACATTACTTTAGACTCTGAATTCGTTAACAATTATGAGGAGGAAGTCAGAAGGCAATACGGTCGAAACGTCAGAATAGAGGCTTTAAGATTCCATAGGACAAAACCTGCAGTCATTGATGACAAGCATGCAAGAACAGCCTTGGCATTGGGTTATGTCAAGTATGCTGAAGAAATCATTGACGAGATTAAGGATGAGATTCTCAAAAGAAAGCTTAGCGACTTTAAAAGAATCAACAAATACGATGAAATCATTGAGGAGTACAAGAATATCACTCCCGATTTTATAGACCAATATGATTTGGATGCCATTGAAGCCTGGAGAAAAGCACAAATTGAAGATAACTTCAAAAAATTGGGCTATATGGATAAATTCGGAAATGTAACTCGATCCCTTAGAAGGGACTTGAAGGTAAGGGAAAACATCTATAAGAACACCCTGAAAAATGTGGCCACAGCATTGATAACATGGGATATATTCAAGTATTACATGACAAACTCAAACAACTCCCGTAAGATTGATATAGGTCCGTTTCCATACATTCGTGTTGAACTGGATAGGGAACAGAGAAAAGTGTTCCAGATAACATATAATAATGTCATTCAAACATTGACAGATTACACAGATATCAAGATGATTCCGGTTAATGAGATGGATTTGTTGTTGTATGAGAAATTCAAGTTCGAAAAGGAAATCAGAAACTCCAACATCAAGTTCAACCATGTTGCATTGGGGGCTGCGTTAATCTCTCAAAATTCAGATATAGAATTGTCTGAAATAAGCAATGCATTCAACATCAATGAGTCAAGAGTCAAAAAAGAGATTAAAAATATTGACAGCATCAAAAATCCGAAAAGCGACAAGTCCAAGAAATTCCTGGACCTAATCAAAAAGTGATTATATGGATGAAGTGACAACAATTCATATAACAAAGGCATTGTCCTCCGCAATGATTGTGGAGCTTATAGACAAATATCCTAACTTGGAGGAAATCACCTGTTCCCCAAGCGTTTACAACAGGACCTCAAAAACCTATATAGATGCACTGGCTCAGTTGGATATTGAGGTTAAAAGAAAATATGAATGGGGTGCAAAGTCCAAAAGCAATGGGCTTGAAAATTATGTTCTGAAATTATCTGATGAAGGTTTGAGCGCCAAGGAAATTTCATTGAAACTTGACATTTCACTTAACAGGGTTTATTACCTGCTTAGAAAGGCTAAAGCTAATTTTAACAATAGAAAAAGAAAACATGATCATGATGAGGTTATTCAACTTAGAGATGAAGGTTTGAAGCCAAAAGAGATTTCTGAAGAATTGGATATCCCAATTAGAAGTGTCTATTATATCTTGAATAAAAAGTAACTTATTTTTTTAATTAATTTTATATAGTTCTATTTAAATACTAATTAGTAATAGTTTATATTCTAAATTTTTTAAGAGGAACTATTAATTGCTTTACGGTGATATCATGTCGGTTAATGATAAGATTACTGAGTTTATTACGTTTCCAAGAACTTTTGAGAAATATGCATGGTACAAGCCTATAATTGTTTTGATTTTAACCGCTGTAATAATGTTAATATTACAAATGGTGATAATGGGGGCTTGTTATTTAATAGGTGGTGTGGCTTTTGTACAGTCAGTACTTGGTGGAAAAGGAGTTAGTGTATTAAACTCCCCTCTAGGCATATTTTTTGGTGATTTGCTTATAATAATGTTCATTCCAGCGTTATATATTGCATCAAGAATTGTTGATGATAGGCCATTTTCTTCCTATTGCTCCTCACGTGGAGGATGGAATTTCAAGCTCTATTTTAAGGCATTGATAATTCCAGTGATATTGTATATAGTCTATTCCTTTATAGAACATGCAATTTTTGAATCAAATGGAGTATACCAGGTTTCAATACTATTCGTGGTTGTGCTTCTGATTTCTGTACCTCTCCAGTCTATTGCAGAAGAATTCATGTTCAGAGGAATACTTTTGCAGACATTGGGATCATGGTTTAAGATTCCTGTTTTGGCGATTGTTATTCAAGCATTAATATTTGCGGCGGCCCACGGATACAACAGTTTCGGATTCATTGAAATGGTGGTTGCTGGTCTAATTTTTGGATTTTTCGCATGGAAAACAAATGGTATAGAGGTAAGTTCAGCCCTTCACACTGCTAATAATTTTGCTGTTGGATTATTCGTCATGTTGGGACTCCATAGCTCTACCTCATCCCCTGAGTTATTCAGAGTTTTAGGTGTAATTGTCTTTGAAATAGTGCTATGTCTAATAATGTATTATGTAGGTAAGAAGACTGAATGGTTCGGCGAAATACCTGAAAATGCATGATTATTCAATTATGAATAATCTTTTATTTCTTTTTTTTCTTTAAATTTCCATAAATTATAATACTTAATTAAATCATATTTAAATTAAGAATAGTTTATTGGGATTATTATGATGATTTTACCACAACTTCCGTTATATGTTATAGCTATAATATGCGGATTGCTGTCCTTTCTGGCCACAAGGATAGTGATGCCGAAGATAATCAAAAAGATGAAAGAAGCCGACATTGTTGGAAAGGACATCCATAAGTCATGGAAACCTGTCGTTGCCGAAATGGGTGGATTCGGTATACTTTTCGGATTCACTTTGGGAATGTTTTCTGGAGTGTATATGCATGAAATATTGGCATTTCCATTGGTAATAGTTCTTGTCGTGATTCTCCTTGTGGGAATGATTGGAATTCTGGATGACTTGCTTGTATTGTCCTCAAGAGACAAGTTTTTATTATTGTTTATTGCAGGTCTTCCATTGATTTGGGCTGCACCGGATAACGTTGGAATCCTGTACCTGATTACAATACCTATAGCATTGTCAATTGGATCAAACTTGACAAACATGCTTGCAGGTTTGAACGGTATCGAATCAGGTTTAGGGGTCATTTCAATGACTTCCCTTACAATAGCATGTATCATTTTAGGAAAATATGATGTAACTATCGTCTCAATGAGTATGCTCGGGGCATTGATTGCATTTCTGTATTACAACAGATACCCTGCAAAGATTTTCCCAGGTGATACCGGTACTTTGATTATTGGGGCAACTATTGTATGTATTGCGTTCATAGGACGTGTGAAACTGATTGCATTGATTGTATTGATGCCGAACATCATTGATGCAGCTTTGAAATTCTACTCCGCAGGAGTGATGAATCGTTCTCAGCAAAAACCTACACAAATCAATGATGAGGGAAAACTTGTGCGTCCGGACCAAGGATTCAAGTCATTAATCAGACTTGTTTTGAGAAGGCCAATTGCCGAAAAGGATGCGGTTAAGATTATCTGGGGAATAGGTATAATATTTGGAGTCTTAGGTATTCTTGTTGCATTGACAATGCCTGGAATGCTTGAAAATCAGACACTTGCAAACTTCCTCCACATTAAGGAAATGTTCTATCATATATAGGTGAGAAAATGAGGCCATATGTAATATTGAATGCAGCTATGACATTGGACGGTAAAATCGCAACACAAACAGGAAGTTCAAACATCTCTGGAAAGGAGGATTTGGAAAGGGTTCATGAGCTCAGGAAGGAATGCGATGCAATAATGGTGGGTATTGGAACTGTAATGGCTGATGACCCAAGACTGACTGTTCACAAGATTGATGCAAGCCCTGAAGACAATCCTGTACGTGTGGTTGTTGACAGCAAATTAAGGACTCCTGTTGATGCAAGAATCACAAATGATGATGCACACACCATAATTGCTGGAGCCAATGCGTTCAAGGAGGAGTTCATGGCTTCAGATAAGTATGAATCATTTAAGAAACGTGGTGTCAAGATTTTCTTTTCCGGCGATAAAAGGGTGGATTTAAGTTTGTTGATGAGCTATCTTCACGAGGAAGGAATAGAAAAGCTCATGCTTGAAGGTGGTGCCACCTTGAACTTTTCAATGATTAAGGCAGGTTTAATTGATGAGATAAGGATTTGCGTTGCGCCGATGGTTGTCGGAGGGGCCAATGCAAAGACTTTCTTTGACGGTGAAGGCTTTGACCTTATGGATGATGCTGTTAAACTGGAGTTAACAGATTCCTATTCTCTTGGAAAGGACTTGATTTTGACTTATAAAGTGTTATAAGTCTTATTTTTTTATTTTAATAAAATATTGTCTGAAATTGTAAAATTGCTTTGATTTATAAGCAAATATTTTTAAATGATGAGTAATATATCATACTATTAATCAGTTGCCATTGTGATTATTATGTATGTAAATGTTGAAAATAATAATTTGAATGCATTAAAATGTATTTATGAAAAAATTCACGAATTCTTTGACGGTATCCATGCCGATAAAAATGATTCAATAGAAGAATTGATTGAATTGTACTCTAATGATGATAATTTCTTAAATGAAAAGAAAATCATTTCTGAATCATTAAACGAAATTGTTTCAATTCTAAAACCTTTGGACGGATTACAATATGAACTATATCATTTCATGTCCATTCGCAGAATCATATGTTATATTTTAAACGATATTAATTTATTTTTAAATAATTTGTCATTTGTTTATGAGTTATTGGTTAATTTCTTCAATTTAATCCATATGAAACTCCTGAATAAAAAAGGATATTCAGATAATTATGATAAGTTCTGTAAATATTTGGATAGTCAGGAGGACTTTTTTTATACAGAAATTTTCGAATATGATGATAAATATGAGGATTTAATCGTTGAAGTCACAAATATATTGTGGTGATATGATGAACTCATTTTTGGATAGCAATGTAATTATTGCATATATTTTTTCATTGGATTCACTACATGATGCATCAAAGACATTAATATTTGATAGTGATAATAATTATTATTCGTTTAATGTAAAAGAAGAAGTAAATAGAGTATTTGCAAGAAAAAATTTTGAATTTAAAACATTCTTTTCTAAATTGATGTTGGACATGATGAAATTGAATGATGTTAATATATTGGGTAGAGAATCATTGCATAGGTCTATTGATAATTATGAGGCAATTGGCAATTTAAGCAATGAAAATTTACATGAATCTTTTGAGAAAATATGGAATCAGTTTGATTTTGGCGAAAATCAGGAAGTATTTTTGGTAAAATTAAAATTTAATGATTTTATCAATAATTTTGAAAGTTTGCACCGTTCAAATAGAAAATATTTATTTAATAAGATGATTTTTGTATCTTCCCATGATAAAAAAGATCGATTTCTTTTGGAAAAAATTGAAGAAGAAAATCTAGAAGAATTTTTGCATGAGGAAG
Organism: Methanobrevibacter sp.; assembly: GCF_017940815.1. GTDB lineage: Archaea > Methanobacteriota > Methanobacteria > Methanobacteriales > Methanobacteriaceae > Methanocatella. The sequence continues at coordinate 66,601 of NZ_JAGAXX010000051.1, read as the reverse complement.
ATAAAAACATTCTCTTCGATGCCAATGAGTTCTGTAAAAATAATTTGGAACTTAAATTAAAATTTGTCACAGCTGATCAGGATTTTTTAAAGGCTATTGATATCCTAAAAAATTATCTCTGTTTTGATGAATGTATTAATTTGTTAGAGTTTTCACCTAACAATTAAACATCATCATATTGAGTTATATTTTTTTTTAAGTTATAATATCCCTTTGCTTTTCAAAAGTTCACGAGGATTGTCCACAATAGCTTTCATGGCCTCATCATGGGACAGTCCCGCACCCAATGCGATTTCATATGACTTTTCAAAGGTAATTATGTTGTCGGGTGAGTGGGTATCGGTATTTACAAGAAGTTTGTTTCCGACTTCACGTGCAACGTTTGCTACATGGCCGTTACCAAGGCAGTGTCCCTTACGTGCGGAAATTTCAAGATAGATATCATTTTCTTTAGCAAGCTCTGCCTCTTCAACAGTGATTAATCCTGGGTGTCCTAAGATGTCAATATTTTCTGATTCGACTGCGGCTCTGTTGGTTCCAGGAGTAACAGGTTCGTTCAATGTTTCACCGTGAACGACAACGATTTTTGCACCCAATTCCTTTGCCCTTGCAGCTATTCCATCGATGGATTCGCATGGGGCGTGGGTGACTTCAGCACCTAAAACTACAGTGATGTCCCAATTTGCGTTGATGTCGTCAATGGCATCCTGAATTGCTGGGATTGTTTCAACATTTGACCAGTCTACATGGTCTGTGATTGCAATCGCTTCATGGTTCAATTTTAATGCTCTTCTGGCAAGTTCTGATGGCAACAATTCGCCGTCACTGAATAGGCTGTGCATATGTAAATCGATTCTTTTGTTCAAAATATGACCTCTTAACATTAATTATAATAATTTATATAGAATATAGAATATATATTTATATAACTTAAATATTTATGAGGTTATGAATATGAAAGCAAAAGCAGTAAAAATGGCAGATGGAGTCTATTGGGTTGGTGTAATCCACTGGCACAGCAGAACTTTCCACGGATATGGAATTCCAGGAACCACATACAATGCTTATTTAGTATTTGGTGAAGAAAAGACTGTATTAATCGATAACGTTTATAGAGGAATGTTTGAACAGTTCGATGCAAGAGTAAAAGACGCATTCGAACAGGAAGGAAAAGAATTCAAGATTGATGTCTTTGTTCAAAACCACTCAGAAATGGACCATTCCACATTCTTAAGACAAACTATTGAAGAATACAACCCTGAAGCTGAAATTTACGCTTCCGCAAACTGTATTAAATTTTTAGATGCTCAATATCACAACTTTGGTGATTTGGAAATAAATGCAGTTGCAACAGGCGATGAATTGGACATTGGTGGAAGAACTCTCAAGTTCATCTCAGCTCCTATGCTTCACTGGCCTGACAGCATGTTCACATTGTTAGCTGAAGAAGGAATCTTATTCTCAAACGACGCATTCGGTCAGCATGTGGCTCACTCCAAAAGATTCGATGAGGATTACGATACTGAATACTTGTTAAGAGAAGCACAAAAATACTATGCTAACCTAGTTACCTTAGGCTCTCCAATGCTCAGGATGAAATTGGATGAGTTGACCAACACTGGTTTAATAAATGACATCAAGATGATTGCACCATGTCACGGTCAAATCTGGAAAAACCCTGCTCCAATCGTAGAGAAATACTCTGAATGGGGTAATGGTGTATGTAAGGACAAAATCACTGTCATTTACGATACCATGCACCACTCAACTGAAAAGCTCGCATACCAAATCGCTGAAGGTATCATGAGTGAAGGAGTTGAAGTTGCAATGTACTTCATGCAAGAGGACGGCCCTGACGATGTAATCACAGACATTCTTGACTCAAAGGCAATCGCACTTGGTGCTCCGACAATGATGAACAAGCCGTTCCCAAGAATCGGTAACATGATGTACTGGCTTGACTGTGTCAACTTCAAGGGTACTGGAAGTGAGAAAAACGCTTTAATCTTTTCATCCAAAGGATGGGGTGGAGGAGCAGTTGCAAAACTTCAATCTGAATTGGAAACTGCAGGATTCACTGTAACCGACACTTTGGATGTACTGTTTGTGCCTGATGAGGACGTTTTAGCTGAAGCGTTCGAGAAAGGTGCAGAACTTGCCCGTTCAATCAAGGAATAAATAATTTACATTAATATTTTTTATTTCTTTTTCTTATTTTTCTTATTTTGTACAATAATCTATTTTTTCATTATTTTTTTATCCATTTTCATATTATTCTTATCGATACAAATTGTTTAGGTATGCCTAAACATTTATATATTAGGCATACCTAAATTATTTATTGAGGAACAAATTAGCTATGCTTAGCCATAATTTGTTCCTCTTTTTTTTTTAATGATCAATTTAAATGGAGGTGAAAATATCAAAAAGCGAAAACTGTTGGTGAGTCTTTTAATAATTTTCAGTGTTTTAATATGTATAGGATCAGTAACGGCACAAGATTCATCAAATGCGACTTTAACGATAGATGAGTCTTCGCCTACTGATATTTCACAAGTAACTATAGACGATGAAAATGACATAACGGAAGATGTGGAGGGAATTTCTGAGTCATCCGCCAATGAACAAAATTCCTCTAAGAATCTGCAAAATTCTGTTTCTTTAAGCAAATCCGGCGATATGCTGGGTGCTAGTAATGATAATGAAGTATTGACATACACTCATACTTATGATGTTGAACCTGAAACTCAAATTGTTAAAAATGAGCTTGCTAAGTATGAAAGCGTTAGCAAAGGTGTTAAACTTGAGGGTAAAAACAATGGGCATGACTATATTTTAGTGTATTACACTCCTCAATATCCTGTTGAAGGAGGTTCAGTACTATTTATAATTGAACCTCACGTTAAAAGTGGTAGTGGATACAGTAGTGCTGCATTAAGAAGTGGCCTTCATATAAGCTCAGAAACTCCTTTTGAGGCAGCAAGCGGTAACGCTTATTTCTATCATACATTCTCAAATATCCAACCGGGCACCACTGACTTGTATTTCCACATGACTGGTGGTGCAGAGATTCCGGGTGCTATGGAATTTACCGTTTACAGAAAGACAACTGCTGATTTGATAATATCCGAGCATGAGATTACCTTGCCTGATTCCGTTGACTTGTCAGTGAACATATTGGATCAGAACGGTAATAAAGTCACACATGGTACCGTTTCATATTTCCTTTCAGACGGAACTCCTCTTTTTGAAAACAGGGATGTTAATGATGTGATTCCATGGATTCCAAGTGATGTGGGAGACTACACTGTATATGCCGAATATCATGGTTATGTTGGAGACAGTATCTATTATGGTGGGGCAACTACAGACAGTGAAGACCTACGCGTAAAAGGTCCTTCCAGCGTAACTGTTGGAAACGATAATATTTATTATGGAAGCCCTGCAAGTGTGGATGTTACATTGGTGAACTCAACCGGAATCAATGCAATAACAATCACTGATTCAAAAGGTAATGCTGTTCCTAGAAGTCAATATTCAGTAACAGGTAGTGGAAATAAATATACCATTACTGTAAACAATTTGGCTGCTGATACTTATACTGTAAGCGTAACCAATACTGTTAATACTAATTGGTACATACCTAGTTCAGGTGTGGGCACTATTACTGTAAACCTGAATCCAACCACATTAACATTGGAAGGTGGAAAGACAATCTATGTAGATGGCAGTGCAACATTAACACCTACTGTTAAAGATAATAATGGTAATGTTATAACTGAAGGTACAGTTACATATACTTATGGTACTACTACCATTACTCAAAATGTAAATGACCCTTTAGTGTTCAAAGATCAACCTGCTGGCGAATACACTATCAATGCTGTTTATAATGGTGTTGACGGAAAATACGAAAGAAGTAACTCAGACTCTGAAGATGTTAAAGTTATCAAGTACCCTACAACAACCACGGTTGACTTAAGCGAGTCCACAATCGTTTTAGGGGAAAGCGTAGTCATCACTCCTCATGCATTCAACGGCACTAACGAGATTCATGAGGGAACTTTCACACTCTATGATGGTGAAAATGTCATAGGTACTGTAAATGCTGATGGTACATATACATATACTCCTTTAAATAGTGGAAGTTTGAACATTTATGCTAAATACAATGAAAACCCAACATACTATGAGTCAAGCAACAACAATGGCAAGACTTTAAAAGTACTTCCGACAAGCCAAATTGAAATCACTGCAAACGGTGAAAAGTCACAAGTGACCGTGACCTATGGAACCGATGTTGTGATTGCAAATGTTGTCACTCCAAGCAATGCAAATGGAACTGCACGCCTCAACAAGAACGGCGAATTGGAAAAAGATGACTTTGCAGTAAACAGTGAAGTCAACCTAGGAAAATTGACCCCTGGAACCTATGTCTTCAAGGCAACCTATGACGGAAATGGGGAACTCGGTCCTAGTGAAAGTAACGAAGTCACTGTGATTGTCAAAAATGCTCCATCAACTGTTGCAGCAAATGACACAACAGTAAACTATGGAGACCCTATAAGCGTTAATGTAACCTCAACTCACGCTGATAAAATAAAATATGAGATTATAAATGGTTCTGGTGTTGTTGAAGAAGGATACATTAAACCTGGTGAAAAGATTGATGTTAAAACCAAATTGGACGCCGGTTCATACACAGTAAAATTGACAACCGATCCGGAAAATTACTATGATGGGGCAACAAACGAATCAACCTTGACTGTAAACAAGGCAAATTCAGCTGTTGATATCGATGACATTGTCATCAATCACGGAGAAGATGTAAAAGCACCTGCAACCACTGAAAATGCAACAGGAATTACTTACGTCGTATTGAAGGATGGTGAACCTGTTAAAACTGGTGAAGTTGAAGGTCCTGGAGACAATTATGAAATAATAGTTAAGGACTTAGAGCCTGGAAACTACACACTCAAAGTGACTACAAAAGTGGATGAAGTTAACTACAATGACGCTACAAAAGAAGTTAAAATTACAGTCAAACCTGTTGTCGACTTGGAAATCACAAAAGTCGTTGAAGGTGAAGTAAAAGTATTGGTTGGCGATGAAATAACCTATACCATTACAGTTACCAACAAAGGCCCAAGTACTGCCACTGTAATTGTGGTTAATGATGTGGTGACCGGTCCTGCAACAATCGATGCAACCAAATCAGTAGCTAGTGTCGGTTCCTTAAGCGGAAACACCTGGACTATTGACAAATTGGACAAGGATGCTAAAGCTACCTTGAAACTTGTTGTTGTTGCAAATGATATAGGCACAGTCAAAAACACAGCTGTTGTCAAATGCAGCGAAAACGAAACCGAAAAGACAGCTAACGCACCTGACGTGACCGTTGATCCATTGGTTATTTTGGACATCACTAAAACCGTTGACAAAACCGTTGCTAATGTCGGCGATAATGTGACTTACACCATTACCGTTAAAAATAATGGTCTTTCTGATGCAAGTGATGTTAAAGTTACTGAGAAGTTAAGCAATCTCGTTAAGGTCGTTGACTTTGGAGGTGCTAACTATGTGAATAACGTTTGGACTGTTGGCGATCTGGCTAAAGGTGCAAGCGCAACCTTGAAACTTGTCGTTGAAGTGATTGACAATGGTACTGTTGAAAACAGTGTTTTCGTAAACGCTAAAGAAAACGAAACCATTAAGAATGCAACTTCAGACAATGTGACCGCTAACCCTGTTGTGGATCTTGAAATCACCAAGAAACTTGAAGGTGAAACCACAGTTCTTGTCGGTGACGAATTCACATATGTCATTACAGTTAAGAACAATGGTCCAAGTACTGCTACCAACGTTAAAGTTTCAGAAAAACTTTCTGAACTTGTTAAATTGGTTAGAGATGTAGAAGGATATGATGGTAGCGTATGGACTGTCGGCACATTGGCTAAAGGCCAGTCCAAGGATTTAGTTTTAACTGTTAAAGTAATCAATAATGGTATTATTTCAAATATTGTTGCCGTAACTTCAAAAGAAAACGACACTAACAAATCCAATAACAACGCTAGCGCTCCTGATGTTGAAGCTAAACCTCTTGTTATCCTTGACATCACCAAAACCGTGGACAGAACTGTTGCTAATGTCGGTGAAAATGTGACTTACACTATTACCGTTAAAAACAATGGTCTTTCTGATGCAAGTGATGTTAAAGTTACTGAGAAGTTAAGTGATCTCGTTAAGGTCGTTGACGTTGGTGGTGCTAACTATGTGAATAACGTTTGGACTGTTGGTGATTTGGCTAAAGGCGCTACTGCAACCTTGAAATTGGTTGTTGAAGTGATTGACAATGGTACTGTTGAAAACATTGCATTCGTTAACGCTAAAGAAAACGAAACCCTTAAGAATGCAACTTCTGATAACGTCACTGCTGTTCCTGTAGTTGATGTTGAAGTAACCAAGACAGTTGACAAGACCGTTGCTAATGTTGGTGAGCAAATTACTTACACAATCACTGTAACCAATAAAGGCCCTTCCAAGGCTACCGGCGTTAAAGTGACTGAAGAGTTATCCAAACTTGTTAAATTGGTAAAAGATGTTGAAGGTTATGATGGTCATGTTTGGACTGTTGGTGATTTGGCTAATGGTGAATCCAAAAAGTTAGAATTAGTCGTTGAAATTATCAACAATGGTACTGTTGAAAACTTTGTGGCTGTAACCTCTACAGAAGAAGACACAAACAAATCCAACAACAATGATACTGCGGATAATGTTACTGCAAGACCTGTAGTTGACCTTGAAATCACTAAAGTGGTTAATACTACCAAGGCTAACGTTGGTGAACAAGTTAAATATACAATTACTGTTACTAACAATGGTCCTTCCAAAGCTACTGACGTTAAAGTAACTGAGGAATTATCCAAGCTTGTTGAATTGGTTGGAACTGTTGAAGGTTATGACGGTCATGTATGGACCGTTGGCGATTTGGCTAAAGGCGAATCCAAAGAGTTAGAATTAGTTGTTAAGATTATTGCTAACGGTACTGTTGAAAACTTTGTAGCTGTAACTTCTAATGAAAATGATACCAACAAATCCAACAACAATGACACTTCAGACAACGTTACTGCTGTTCCTGTAGTTGACTTGGAAATCACTAAAGTGGTTAATACTACCAAGGCTAATGTTGGTGAAAAGGTAACTTACACAATCACTGTAACCAATAAAGGTCCTTCTAATGCTACTGGCGTTAAAGTGACTGAAAAGTTAAGTGATCTTGTTAAAGTTGTTGACTTTGGTGATGCTGACTATGATGTAGGCACTAATGTTTGGACTGTTGGTGATTTGGTTAAAGGCGCTACTGCAACCTTAAAGTTAGTTGTTGAAATTATCAATAACGGTACTGTTGAAAACGTTGCTGTTGTAAACTCTACCGAAAACGACACAAATATAACAAATAACAATGCTACTTCAGACAATGTCACTGCTGTTCCTGTAGTTGATGTTGAAATCACAAAAACAGTAGATAAGACTGCTGTTCTTGTTGGAGACAATATAACCTACACAATCACTGTAACCAACAAAGGCCCATCCACTGCTACTGACGTTAAAGTATCAGAAAAATTATCTGATCTCGTTAAATTGGCTAAGGATGTGGAAGGTTATGATGGTAAAATATGGAATGTTGGCACATTGGCTAAAGGAGAATCAAAAACTTTGACCTTAGTTGTCACTGTTCTTTCAAACGGTACAATTTCAAACAGTGTTAATGTCACATCCAAAGAAAACGACACAAACAAAACCAATAACAATGCTAGCGCTCCTGATGTTAAAGTTAACTCATTAGTTATCTTGAATATCACTAAAGTGGTTGACAGAACTGTTGCTAATGTCGGTGAAAATGTAACCTACACAATCACTGTAACCAACAATGGTCTTTCAAACGCTACTGGTGTTAAAGTGACTGAGAAGTTAAGTGATCTTGTTAAAGTTGTAGACTTTGGTGATGCTGATTACGATGTAAAAACTAATGTCTGGACAATTGGAGATTTAGCTAAAGGCGCTACCGCAACCTTAAAGTTAGTTGTTGAAATCATCAATAACGGTACTGTTGAAAACGTAGCTATTGCAAACTCTAATGAAAACGACACAGATAAAAACGCAACTTCCGATAACGTCACTGCTGTTCCTGTTGTTGACCTTGAAATTACCAAAGTGGTTAATACTACCAAGGCTAATGTTGGTGAGCAAATTACTTACACAATCACTGTAACCAATAAAGGTCCTTCTAATGCTACTGGCGTTAAAGTGACTGAAAAGTTAAGTGATCTTGTTAAAGTTGTTGACTTCGGCAAAGCTGATTATGATGTAAAAACTAACATCTGGAATATTGGCAGCTTAAATAAAGGTGAAACTGTTGTTTTAAATTTAATTGTTGAAATTATCAATAATGGTACTGTTGAAAACGTTGCTGTTGTAAACTCTACTGAAAACGACACTAACATAACCAATAACAATGCAACTTCTGATAATGTTACTGCTGTTCCTGTAGTTGATGTTGAAGTTACTAAAGTGGTTAATGTAACTACTGCTAATGTTGGTGAACAAATTAAATACACAATCACTGTAACCAACAATGGTCCTTCCAATGCTACTGGCGTTAAAGTGACTGAAGAATTGTCCAAACTTGTTGAGTTAACTGAACCTGTCGAAGGTTATGATGGTCATGTATGGTCTGTTGGTGATTTGGCTAAAGGTGAATCCAAAGAGTTAGTTTTGATTGTTAAGATCATTGCTAATGGTACTGTTGAGAACTTTGTAGCTGTAACTTCTACCGAAAATGATACCAACAAATCTAACAATAATGACACTGCGGACAATGTTACTGCTGTTCCTGTTGTTGACTTGGAAATCACTAAAGTGGTTAATACTACTAAGGCTAATGTTGGTGAAAAGGTAACTTACACAATCACTGTAACCAATAAAGGTCCTTCTAATGCTACTGGCGTTAAAGTGACTGAGAAGTTAAGTGGTCTTGTTAAAGTTGTAGACTATGGTACTGCTAATTATGATGTAGGCACTAACGTTTGGACTGTTGGTGATTTGGCCAAGGATGCTACTGCAACCTTAAACTTAGTTGTTGAAATCATCAATAACGGTACTGTTGAAAACGTTGCTATTGTAAACTCTACCGAAAACGACACTAACATAACCAATAACAATGCAACTTCTGATAATGTCACTGCTGTTCCTGTAGTTGATGTTGAAGTAACCAAGACAGTTGACAAGACTGTTGCTAATGTTGGTGAGCAAATTACTTACACAATCACTGTAACAAATAAAGGTCCTTCCAAAGCAACCGGTGTTAAAGTGACTGAGGAATTATCTGACCTTGTTAAATTGGTCAAAGATGTTGAAGGTTATGATGGTCATGTCTGGACTGTTGGTGATTTGGCTAAAGGTGAATCCAAAAAGTTAGAATTAGTCGTTGAAATTATTGCTAACGGTACTGTTGAGAACTTTGTAGCTGTAAACTCCACTGAAAATGATACCAACAAATCCAACAACAACGATACTGCGGATAATGTTACTGCTGTTCCTGTGGTTGACCTTGAAATCACTAAGGTTGTTAATACAACAAAAGCTAACGTTGGTGAAAAGGTAACTTACACAATCACTGTAACCAATAAAGGTCCTTCTAACGCTACTGGCGTTAAAGTGACTGAAAAGTTAAGTGATCTTGTTAAAGTTGTTGACTATGGCAAAGCAGATTATGATGTAGGCACTAATGTTTGGACTGTTGGTGATTTGGCTAAAGGTGCTACTGCAACCTTAAACTTAGTTGTTGAAATCATCAATAACGGTACTGTTGAAAACTTTGTAGCTGTAAATTCCACTGAAAATGATACCAACAAATCCAACAACAATGACACTTCAGACAATGTCACTGCTGTTCCTGTTGTAGATTTAGAAATCACTAAAGTGGTTAATACAACCAAAGCTAATGTCGGTGAGCAAATAACTTACACAATCACTGTAACCAACAAAGGCCCTTCCAAGGCTACTGGTGTTAAAGTGACTGAAGAGTTATCCGAGCTTGTTGAATTGGTTGGAACTGTTGAAGGTTATGACGGTCATGTATGGACTGTTGGTGATTTGGCTAATGGTGAATCCAAAAAGTTAGAATTAGTTGTTAAGATTATTGCTAACGGTACTGTTGAGAACTTTGTAGCTGTAAACTCTACTGAAAATGATACCAACAAATCCAATAACAATGATACTGCGGATAATGTTACTGCTGTTCCTGTAGTTGACCTTGAAATCACTAAAGTGGTTAATGTAACTACTGCTAATGTTGGTGAAAAGGTAACTTACACAATCACTGTAACCAACAAAGGTCCTTCCAATGCTACTGGCGTTAAAGTGACTGAAAAGTTAAGTGATCTCGTTAAAGTCATGGACTACGGTAATGCAGATTATGATGTAGGCACTAATGTTTGGACTGTTGGTGATTTGGCTAAGGATGCTACTGCAACCTTAAACTTAGTTGTCGAAATCATTAACAATGGTACTGTTGAAAACGTTGCTATTGTAAACTCAACTGAAAATGATACTAACATAACAAACAACAATGATACTGCTGATAATGTTACTGCTGTTCCTGTTGTTGATCTTGTAATCACAAAAACAGTTGACAAGACTTCCGTTCTTGTTGGTGACAATGTAACCTACACAATCACTGTAACCAACAAAGGTCCGTCCACAGCTACTGATGTCAAAGTGGCTGAAAAATTATCAGACCTTGTTAAATTAGCTGAAAAAGTGGATGGATATGACGGCAGCGTATGGACTGTTGGCACATTGGCTAAAGGAGAAACTAAAACATTGAAATTAGTTGTTACTGTCATTTCAAATGGTACAATTCCGAACAGCGTATCAGTCACATCTAAAGAAAACGACACTAACAAAACAAATAACAATGCTAGTGCTCCTGACGTTGATGCAAAACCATTGGTAATATTAAACATTACCAAGACAGTCGATGTCAAATCTGCAAATGTCGGAGAAAATGTAACATACACAATCACTGTAACCAACAACGGTCTTTCTGACGCTACTGGCGTTAAAGTGACTGAGAAGTTAAGCGATCTTGTCAAAGTTGTTGACTTTGGCGATGCTGATTACGATGTGTCCATTAATGTTTGGACTGTTGGCAACTTGGCTAAAGGCGCTACTGCAACCTTAAAGTTAGTTGTTGAAGTTATCAATAATGGTACTGTTGAAAACAGCGTATTCGTAAACTCAAATGAAAACGACACTGATGTAAACACAACTTCCGACAATGTTACTGCAATTCCTGTGGTTGACCTTGAAATAACTAAAACAGTTGACAAAACAGTTGTAAACGTCACAGATGAAATAACATTCACTATTGTTGTTAAAAACAATGGTCCTTCCAAGGCTACTGGTGTTAAAGTGACTGAAGAGTTATCCAAACTTGTTGAGTTAACAAAACATGTTGAAGGTTATGACGGTCATGTATGGACTGTCGGTGACTTGGCTAAAGGCGAATCCAAAGAATTGGTACTTGTTGTTAAAGTAATTGGAAACGGAACCATAGCAAACGCTGTAATCGTTGCTTCCAATGAAAATGATACAAACAAATCCAATAACAATGCTTCATCCGATAATGTGACTGCATTGCCTATAGTTGACCTTGAAATCACTAAAGTGGTTGACAGAACCACAGCTAATGTCGGCGAAAATGTAACATACACAATTACCGTTACTAACAAAGGCCCTTCAGATGCTACTGATGTTAAAGTAACTGACGTATTGAGTGATCTTGTTAAAGTTATTGACTTTGGTGATGCTGAATATGATGGAGGCACCAACGTTTGGACTGTTGGTGATTTGGCTAAGGACGCTACTGCAACCTTGAAATTAGTAGTTGAGATTATCAACAACGGCACTGTTGAAAACGTCGTATCAGTTTCATCTGCTGAAAACGATACAAACATGTCTAACAATAATGCTACTGCCGAAAATGTGACTGCAATTCCTGTAGTCGATTTAGAAATCTCCAAAACTGTTGATAAGACAACCGCTAATGTTGGTGATGAAATCACTTTCACTATTGTTGTTAAAAACAATGGTCCTTCCAAGGCTACTGGTGTTAAAGTGACTGAAGAGTTATCCAAACTTGTTGAGTTAACTAAACCTGTTGAAGGTTATGATGGTCATGTGTGGACTGTTGGTGACTTGGCTAAAGGTGAATCCAAGGAATTGGTATTGGTTGTAAAAGTCATTGCTGATGGAATCATTGAAAATAATGTAACCGTTTCAGGTAATGAAAACGATACAAACAAATCCAATAACAACGCTTCATCAGATAATGTTACTGCTGTTCCTGTGGTGGATCTTGTAATCACTAAAAAGGTTGATAAGACTACCGCAACCGTTGGTGACTTGATTAAATTCACAATTACTGTGACTAATAACGGTCCAAGTGATGCAACAGGTGTTAAAGTAACTGAAAAATTAAGCAAATTGGTCAAACTCCAAGGTACTGTCAAAGGTTACTCTGGAAATGTTTGGAATGTAGGCAATTTAGCTAAAGGAGAAACAAAAACACTGGAGCTTGTTGTTAAAGTAATTAGTGCTGGAACTATTGAAAACAATGTAGATGTAAGTGCTAATGAAAAAGACACAAATGTCAAAAACAACCATGCTTCATCTGATAAGGTTAAAGCAAAAGCTAAAGAGTCTGTTGTAAAAGTTAAGGTTAAATTCTTAACTAAAAAAGGCAAATTGCTTAAAAACCAGAAAGTTACTTTCAAATACTTGGGAAAAACATACACAGCGAAAACTAATAGCAAGGGAATTGCAACCATAAAAGTTAAAAAAGTTGGAAATAAAGTTAATGGAGTTGTTAAGTTTAATAAGGTTGTATTTGATGAAAAAGTTTTAAAACATAAAGCTATCAAATTCAAGTATTCCATTAAATTCACCAATTCCAAAGGCAAACCTTATGTTGGTAAGACTGTTGTTATCAAATTTAAAGGAAAAACATATAAAGTCAAAACCAATAAGAAAGGTGTAGCTTCTTTATCTCTTAAAAACTTGAAAAAAGGAAAATATAATATTGTTGCTTATTATAAGGACACATATTATAGCACATCCCTTAAAATTAAAAAATAGGTTATTAACTTAACCATTTTTTTATTTTTTTGATTAAGATTATAATGGAGGTATAAATATTAATAGGAAATTTTTAATATCAACAATACTGATCATGTTAATCCTATCCTGTGGAATTGTTGCTGCAGCGGATAATGGTACTGGTGACTCATTAAGCGAGGATTCAAATAATGATAATGCATTGTCTGAATCTTCTGACAGTGAAGACCAAAGCAGTGATGATCAAAGCAGTGAAGATTCATCAGCTGATTCTAGTTCAGATTCAGAAGATGAGGATGTGAATACAGAAATAGATGTTGATGTTATTTATGACAGGAATGTGACCAATGACGATAATGCATCAACAGAAGTTCCTTCAAAGCATCATAATCCTATAGATTTAACAGTGCATGAAACTAGCAATCCGATAGTTTTCGGTTTGATTGCTATAATAGGTATATTTTTGCCTTTTAGAGGACGTATATAATTACGTTTTCTATTTTTATTTTTTTAAAAACAAGTGTGTGGAGAGAATTTCTGAGTCATCCGCCAATGAACAAAATTCTTTTAAGTATCCACATGTAGTATATTATTTATTTATTCTATTTAAAGATATTACTATTTAGGATTTCCAAAATTCCATTTTTAAGAGCTTTTTTTAGGTAAACTTAAATTATCAATGGATATTTGGTTAATTGTTGCGATTAACAACATTTATATACTAAAAAAACTTAAACAATAAACAAGGAGTTAATATTATGTCAAGCTTAGTAATTTACTTTTCAAGAAACGGTGAAAACTACTTTGGTGGTGAACTTAAAAACATAGAAAAAGGAAACACTGAAGTGATTGCCGAATACATTCAGGAATTGGATGGTGCAGACTTATTTAAAGTGGAACCTGCAGTTGAATATCCTGCAGATTACATGAAATGCATTGATGTTGCCAAAAAGGAACAGCAAGCTGGAGCAAGGCCTGAAATTAAGGAAACCCTTGAAAGCATTGATCAGTATGACACAATTTACATAGGTTTTCCAAACTGGTGGGGAACATTGCCAATGCCTATGTTTACACAATTGGAACAACTTGACTTTACAGGCAAAGTCGTAAAACCATTTGTGACTCATGAGGGGTCCGGTTTTGGCTCATCACAAAAGGATTTGGCCAAATTATGTGAAGGTGCTGAAATCAAAAGAGGATTGTCCATTCCTGGCGCCAGTGTGGGCAGTGCAAAGGATACCGTAAAAGCATGGATCGAAGAATAATCCATTTCTTTTCACTATTTTTTTTATAATTTTTTCTGTTTATTTTTTGTAATATATTTCTTAATTTAGTATAAAATATTATACCTTAATTTGAAATATTTGTATTTTGAAATTTTTTTGTATTTTGATAATTTTCATAATTTTGTGATATATTTTTAATATGTATATTTTTTTTAACATTTTAATCTTTATTTTTCAATTAAAATGTACTTATTTTAAAAAATATTTTTTTTATTTAATTTTAAATATGTTCAATATTTTAATAATTTTAATAAATATTTTTGATATTAAACTTTAAATATTATTATTAAAATATGTTAAATATGCAATAATATTGTATTTTGTATATATTTATTGTGGATTGGATAATTTTTATTATCTAATTTTGATTAAATTTTAAAATTTAATTAAAAAAGGTATTAATTTAAATAATATATTAAAGATTTATTGGGTTAAATCAATATTATAGTGAATATAAAAAATCAAATGTTCAGATAAAATTTTACCTGAATATGATTGGTATTCTCCGGTCTAGTGCTGCTCATCATGGGCATGATTAAAATGATTTAGTCATGTTTCGTCTTGATTAGCATGCTGATGATTGTGTATATTATTTGTATGATGTTTAAATTAACTGGAAATAAATTTAATTTATATTATTATTAAATTATTGTTTGATTAGTTTATATTTTGATTTGACTCTCATTTGAGGGAAAAAATGAAATTTAATAAACTATTTAAGATTTTATTATTAATTAGTGTAATATGCTTATTTATGGGTGCTGTTGCAGCTGCTGATGATGTGGACAGTCATGCGGTTGGAGCAGAAGATGGAAATTTGGCGGTTGAACATGAAGACGTTTCTGACAAGTTACAGTCATCAGATGATGAGGTATTGAGTGCAGGTAACAGTTGGTATGTTAAGGCAGGTGCATCCGGAGGAGATGGATCTGAAACAAGTCCTTATTCTGATATAAAATCAGTAACAAATAACGCAAACTATAAGGAAAATGATGTTATTTATGTAATGGACGGTACTTACAAAGGTGCAAAAAACCGTAACATTGACTTGAAGGAAAACACTACCGTAAAGGCTTATGAAGGAGCAAATCCAATATTTGATGCTCAAAAACAAGAGTCTATATTTGTGCTTTCAAAGAATGGAATTACACTTCAAGGATTGACATTGATTAATGGTGGGGGAGTTGTTGCAACAACCGCACAAGGTGCAAATAACTGGTGTGGTGGAGCAATCTGCAACTCTGGAAATAATTTAACTGTTGACGGTTGTACCATAAAAACCAATGACCCTATCACATATGGTGGTGGAATCTACTCAAAAGGTAAAAACACACAAATCACAAACTCAAACTTTGAAGGATGTGAAGCAACTTATGGTGGTGCAATAGCAATTGACGGACCATATGCTAAAATTATTAACAATAAGTTTGAAAATAATGCCGGAAGTCAAGGTGGAGCAATAAACATCTATAATTATGGTGGAGCTCTCATTGCTGATAACTCATTTACAAGAAATCGTGCTAGTAATGGATATGCTGGAGGAATATACGCTCGTGCTGGTGACAATTTAATAAAAAATAACACTTTCGACCACAACACTGCAAAAAGTTATGGTGGAGCAATAATCACTGTAAATCCAAATAATGTAATAGACAATTGTACTTTTACTAATAATCAAATATTTAACGATAATTCAAATGCAAATTTTGGAGGAGCAATTTATTCCCAAGGGTTTAATACCACCATCTCAAATTCCAAGTTCAGCAATAATGCTGTTAGGGATAATGGTGGAGCAATATATGTTAGAAATAGTGATAACTTAATTGAAAATTGTTCCTTTGATAAGAATTGGGCCGCAAGAGGTGGTGCAATTTATATTGCACCAGTTGTATCCGGTAAGAATATCACAAACGTAACTGTAAATAACTGTATATTTGATAAAAACGGAGTTGATGAAAGTAAAGGAGGAGCTATATTTTCATATGCTCAAAATATTCATTTCATCGATTCAACATTTGAAGGTAATGTAGGTCTCTCCTCTGGTGCTATCCAATTGGTTGGTAATAATAACACTATTGAAGGTTGTACTTTCAAAAACAATATTGCAAATCACTACGGTGGTGGAGCTATATCCAGTGCAAGTACTGGAGACACTGTATCCAACTGTGTATTTGAAAATAACAGAGCTATGGGTTATGGTGGAGCCATCAGTATGAATTATGTCACTGTAGTCGACTCAATCTTTAATGAAAACAGTGCTGATCACGGCGGTGCAATTTATACAATTAACGCTACCTTAAAAAATTGTGAATTCAATGAAAACCAGGCTAACAACAATTGGGTTGTATTGGCTGAAGACACATTGGAATTGTCCGGCAACAAGAATTTAGGCGAGCTTGTCATTATTGACAACGATTTATTGATGGCAACAAGTGCAACTCCGCAAATTCCTGTTCAATTTGGAAATAATGAAAAAATCAAGATTACAACCAGTGAAGATGGAAACATTGCTTATGCTGACGGATATGTTGCATACTGTGTTGAGGAACTCACTGATGCACCTACATTCGGTGTTTTAAGAAGTGATGTTTCTGCAGTCAAAAACGCAGTCACTCAAGAGCAAGTCGGTGAATACCTTAAATTATTGGTTTATCATTATGGTGATAAATATGAGTATGAGGATTTCGCAAAATTAGTGCACATATTCACTGAAACCGATTACACTTCAAGCGATAACGAAATCGTTAAGGATGTATTGGCCAGATTCAACAACGGCGAATCACTGCCTGACGTATATATTGAAAAACAGGATGATGGTTCCTTCGTGCAATACACATTCAAATCCGTTATTGTGCCTCAAGCAACCCAGAACTTGCTGTTATACAACATCAGTTCAGTTGTGCCTAATATGACTGTTGAGAAAATATCAAACAATGTAACTGCAAAAGTTGGTGACTTGGTCAGCTTTGACATTACCGTTAACAATACAGGTAACTGTACATTAACAGGTGTTTATGTTATTGACAGCGATTACACTGACGGTTTGAAATATGATCACTTTGTCGATGAAACAGGCAAATGGTCTTATGAGGGCAACGGCAAGTTTGTTTACAAGGGTGCTCTTAAAGCAAATCAAACAGCTAAGTTCACTGTTGTATTTGAAGCATTAACCGAGGGATTCAAGGTCAACAATGTAACTGCAGGAAATAATCTAACTAATGATACAGTCAACAGTACAAACACAACTAATGTGACAGTTGTACCTAAGAATGAGACTGACGTTCCTGAAAATGAAACAGATGTTCCAGAAAATGAGACTGATGTTCCTGAAAACAAGACTGTGGATCATAAAAAGGTTACTAAAACAACAAAAGCTAAAACAGTGAAATCCAATGTTGAAAATGCAACTGGTAATCCATTGTTATTGTTATTGGCTGCATTGATCATTCCGGTAATTAGATTTAAAAGAAAATAAAAAATAAATGTATAAGGGGTTTTTAACTCCTTATATCTTCTTTTTTTTAAATTAATATTTTTATATTATTTTTTCATATTGTATATTGACTTATTTTTTTTTAAAGGCATAATGTATATTTATTTTGTATGAAACATGTTACATAGATAATTATTTAATAATATATTAAATGTTTATTATTCTGGACATGTCTTCTTTTTTTGTAAATATTTCATGTATTTATTAAAAATATTGTCATGTAATAAATATTATTCTTTTATTTGTAGATTCTTTTAATTTTATAGGCGGGTTATTAAATGCAATTATTTTTTTATAAATGAATTATGTTCAATATTTTTTAATTTTTTTAATTATTAACATTTAAATAATATGATTAAAATAATTTATTATGCAATAATATTATTTATTGTTATAACGATATTTATTTTTAATTAAAATTTAATATTTAATTAAAAAATTATTAATTTAAATAATATATTAAAGATTTATTGGGTTAAATCAAATCTTATGTTAAATATAAAAATCAAATGTTCAGATAAAATTTTTACTTGAATATGATTGGTATTCTCCGGTCTAGTGCTGTTGATATGAGTATGATCAAACTCGGATTTGGTTGTGTCTCGTTTTGAATTGCATGCTGATGATTGTGTATATTATTTATATGAGGTTTAAATTAACTGGAATAAATTTAATTTATATTATTAAATTAGGTATTTGATTAGTTTATGTTTTGGTTTGACTCTCATTTGAGGGCAAAAATGAAATTTAATAAACTATTAACAATTTTATTATTAATTGGTGTATTATGCTTATGTATAAATGCTGTTGCGGCTGCAGATAACTTGACTGAAAAATCTATGGTCGGAACAGATGACAGTAACTTGATGGTTGAAAAAAATGATGTTCATGAAGAAACTCATGAAGCAAGTGTTAATGATGTAAAGAACTCCAAATTGTCTAATAATAAGTTGGGTGCATCAAATGAGGAAGTATTGGGTGCTGGTGAGGATCCTCTTTACTACCTGTGGTACTATACTTATTATGCAGATGGAGAGTACGACTTGACTCATGACTATAAATACACTCCAGGTAGATGGGATGATGATCCCGCTATGGATATGGGAATTCAATTCAACAAGCCCCTTATAGTCAATGGTCACGGCCATACGATTGATGGGGGCGGAGTTAAAAATCTGTTGTTGGTCACCGGTAGCAATATCATTTTCATGGATATAAAATTTATCAACGGACACGATACATCAGATGGACCTATCCATATTTATGGAGATAATGTGTACTTCTTTAACTGCAGCTTTATAGACAATGACGGTGCCTCAGGGGGAGCAATAAACTGGCAAGGAAAAGACGGTGGTTTGACTGACTGTACTTTCAAGTCAAATAGTGCAACCAGTAACGGTGGTGCTTTGTATGTTGGCAATCCCGTTGAGATTCAAAATTGTGAATTCATAGAAAACACCGCAAGGTTTTTCGGAGGAGCGGTTTATGTTCCAGATAGTATCACAGACCAGCTAATCGCTGAGTCAACATTCACTAATAATTCAGCTGCTCATGGAGGGGCTGTTTATTTGGGAGGTAAAAAAGGAGATATTGCAAACTCAAAATTCAATGAAAACCACGCTGAAAGAGAAGGAGGTGCAGTTTACGTCAAGGGAGATGATTGCATAATCGACAATACCGAACTCCATGCTAATGAAGCGGAATATGGGGGTGCTGTCTATTGGAAAGGCGATGATGGGAAATTAATTTTTTCCATGCACATTGATGAAAACAAAGCTTCAGTAGGTGGTGCAGTTTACTGGGAAGGAGAAAACGGAAACATATACCAATCTCGTTTACACAACAATCACGCTTCATCTGGAGGTGGGCTTTATCTTAATGCTGCCAATAAAATAGAACACAGCCATTTTGATTCAAATGATGCTGAAAGCGGTGCTGGAATTTATGTCAGTTATAAAGCTGATGGTGTTGAAGTAGACCATACCAATTTTGGCCAGAATAGGGCTAGGAGTACCGGTGGTGCTATCTATTGGGATGCTCCTAATGGTATAGTTAACAATTCAGTGTTTTTCAATAATTGGGTAGATGCTAATCCAGGTTCTGCAAAAGGTGGTGCCATCTATTGTGACGGTGACAATGCATTAATCAACAATTCCAAATTCACCTGGAACATGGCATTTAGCCAAGGTTCTTATGCGGATGGTGGTGCGTTGAACATTAAAGATCACAATGTAATAGTGGAAAACTGTGAGTTTGAAAACAACATTGCAGGATCCAATGGTGGAGCAATTCACTGGGAAGGAGACCATGGTGTAGTGTACAACTCAACATTCAAAGGAAACAATGCATCAGTTGAAGGTGGAGCTATTAACGGTATTGGAGAAAATCTTCTGATTAATGAGTCTACTTTCATAAAAAACAATGCTCTTTACTATGTTGGTGGGGCTCTTGCTTTAGACGCTTACGGTACAGTCGATAATTCAACATTCATTGAAAACTTCGCATATAAGGGCGGTGCCATTCATTGGATTGATGAGGGATATTGTATAATAAACAATTCAGTGTTTTATAAGAACCATGCAATCTATGCCGGTGGAGCGGTTTCTTGTGACTATTACTATTTCCATGCAGATAAGTTCATCCAAAACACGGAATTTGTAAATAATTCATGTGTCAATTATGGGGGAGCTGTTGCATCTCTTGACACTGAAATGGATAACTGTACTTTCATAAACAATTCCGCAAATATGGGTGGTGCTGTTCATTCATATGATTCAAAAATTAACAGTTCCAAGTTTTCCAATAACAATGCGCGTTATGGTAATGACATTTACCACAGTGGAACATTGGATCTAATAAACATTGAAGTTCCAAAGGAAAACATAGTATTTGTTCCAAGTGAATTGGCGGAAATCGTAAAATATAATATTGGTAACTCTACACGTCTGATGAACAACTCATATATTGGGATGTGCTTTGAAAGGAATTCCCTATTGCCTAAATATGGTTCATATGATGAGTCCTTGCATGCTTTAATCAATGTTTTAACTGGTGAAAGCATTGTTGAATACTTGAAAATATTGATTTATGACTCATTCAATTCAATGGATGACGTATATTCTCATGAAGGGGACAATTACACATTATATCCTGAAGGATGGGAGGGAAGGCCTGAAAGCGAAGACAAATCAAATTGGGTACCTATTTCTCGTACTGACTATTACAGTAGGGTAGTTCACATCTTTTCAGACTGTGACTTTAGAAAAAGCGTTCACCCTGAAGTGAAACGTATATTGGAACTTTATGACAATGGATTCAGAGTAAATCAAGACCAGACAAAAGAGGTGAATGGTTCAACCATTTTATATCATTTCTCTACTTTGATTTCTCCAGCATCACAAAGCCTGTTCCTGTTCCTTATCCAAAAGCCTAACATGACAGTCAACAAGACCTATCTTAACAAGACCGTGACAGTCTATGTGCATGACACTGTCGCATTCAATATAACTGTAAATAACACAGGTAAAGGTCCTCTAATCAATGTAACTGTAAATGAAAAGTACAATCCGAAAGAATTGCAATATGTGAGGCATTCCGACAGTAGCAAATGGATTAAGGATGGCGACGTATTCAGATACAATGGAACTATTGGAATTGGTAAAAATGCTACTTTAACAGTCTGGTTTAAGACTTTAGCTAGTGGTAACTTGCTAAATACTGTCGTTGCAGCTTCCAAGGGTGTCAATGGCACTACAGCAAACAACACTACAACAGTGTACAGGCATAGCTTGTCAGTTAAAAAAATTTCTTTGACTCCTATTGTGAAAATAGGTGAGATCACTTCATTCAAGATTGTAGTTACCAATACAGGGGACTGTAAATTAGGAGATATCTTCGTAAAAGAGAATGATTATGACGGTTTGATATTTAAGAGTTATAAAGGTGGCAAATGGACCAAAAAAGGAGACACATTCTATTTTGATGGTGTTTTAAATCCAGGCGAGTCATGTGAGTTTACAGTGTTCTTCAAGACAACTAAAGTTGGTGATTTCATAAACACTGTCATTGCTGGTTCAAATTTCACTGATAATGAAACAACTCACAATAAAACCAAAGTGATAGAAAACAAAACTCCTAAAACTCCTGTAAACAAAACCAACAAGACAGTTCCTAAAAAGCCTCCTGTCAAAACAGACATTATGAGGCCAACAGGTAATCCTATTGTCGCATTGCTTGCGGTTCTTTTCATAGCTTGTGGAACATCAATCAGAAAATTTAAAAAATAAATCTATTGGAGCGTCATGCTCCTATCTTTTTCTTTTTTTTTAGTTAATTTTAAATACATTTTTTCAATTAATTATTAAGAGAGGTAGTAATATGAAAATTTTAGCGTTACAAGGAAGTCCCAGAAAAAGGGGCAATACAAATCGTGTTTTGGATGAGATGATTAAAGGGGCTGAAGACAATGGCCATGAAGTCAAGAAATATTTCCTTCAAGGCTTGGACATAAATCCTGCAGCGGTTGTGAAATCTGTGCTAAAGGTAAGGACTGCAGATTTGATGATGATGGTACTGAAATTATCGACCAGTTGGCGGAAGGTGCTGGTGTAATTCTTGCATCACCGATATACTTTGGACAGATGACTGCACAGGCAAAGACAATAATTGACAGATTCTATTCAATTTTCAACAATCCTGATAAGAAATTCAACGGAAAGGCTGCGATGATTTTTACACATGCATTTCCGGACAAGGACATCTATGAGCCTTACATCAGGCTAACCGAAGCCCAGCCATTCATGAACAACACCGAACTTGAATACATAGAAACATTGGAAGTTGCAGGTGTCAAGTTCATTGGCGATGCAGACAAGGTCGAAGACGACCTTAAGAAGGCTTATGAAATCGGTCAAAAATTTTAATTAAACCAAAGATATAATATTAATTATGTCAAATTCAGTTTTCGTGCCGGGTCACATCACAGGTTTTTTCACTATTGAAAACCATGAGATATCCCTAAAAAATGGATCATGTGGCGCTGGCTTTTTACTTTCACAAGGTGTTAAAACAACAATCTCAAAATCTGATGAACTTGTCATTGATGTTAATCAAGGGGATTCAACAGTCATTGATGAGGTTTTAAGAATTTTGGAGATTGATACTAATTTTAAGATTACTCAGGACATTCAGTTGCCTATAGGAGCAGGATTTGGAACATCCGCTGCTTCCGCTTTAAGTTTATCCCTTGCATTGAATGAATATTTTGATTTGGGATATTCGAAAGATTTATGCGGTCAAGTTGCACATATGGCTGAAGTCAATCTTGGCGGAGGTTTGGGAGATGTGATTGCCCAGACAGGTCATGGTTTGGTCTTGAGAACAGATTCAGGAGCTCCTGGTGTTGGTGAGATAAAATCCTTTGAGCATGATGTATATGTTGCTTGGAAAACATTTGGAAGTATAGATACTTCAAGCATAATTACTGATCCTCATCACGGGGAGGTAATTTCAGATGTCGGTTTGAAATACCTTGAGTTTTTCGAGGAAAAGTCCAGCCTGAGAAATTTCCTTGACTTTTCATACAAGTTTTCCACCGAGACAAAATTGATGTCTGGGCAAGTGAAGGAACTTGTCGATTATCTTAATTCTAGGGACAATATTTTAGGCAGTTCCATGGCAATGCTTGGAAATACTGCATTTGCATTTGCATATGATGAAAGTACCTTCAAAACTTTAGACATTGAAGGACTTCATGTAGATAAACTCAACAATGTAGGTATAGTTTATGATTAAATTGAGTTATGACGTTAAAAAATATCGCCAAGATATCTTGGGTTTGGTCAATCCTGACGATACTGTGATAGAACTGGGTTGTCATGTTGGAGGAACCACAAAAAGGATTCCGGAAACATGCAACATCATAGCCATTGATAATTCGCCGGAAGCGCCCTCTGAAATGGAAAAGCTCGCTCATGTGAACTTTATCAATGAGGATGTGAGGTTGCATGACACATTGTCAAAGGTTTTTCAGATAACGCAATCCTGTGACATTTTAGCTATTGATTTGGGTGGAGGATATCATCCTGATACAGTATTTAAGGTATTCTACATCTGGTCGTCAACATTCAAGCCAACCCACACCATAATCAGAAACAGGGGCATTTTGGAATTTTTCAACTCTGCACAAGGTAGCGATGAGAGTTTTGTTTCTCAGTTTGGCTATTTAGAATCATATCATGACTCTGGAATTCCTCCTCAAATAAAGGAATTTGAATTGTGGACTTCCTCTTTTGTAAAATAAGTTTTACTTATTATAAAATTTATAGGGCATTTATATATTAGTATATATAAACTCATTATCAGGAGGATTTTCAAGAACATTAAAAGATTATGTCTTGCAATTCTGATTGTTTTGAGTCTTATTTTATGTGTCAGTGCTGTTTCGGCTGAAAACTCTACTGATGTAGGTGTCTCCGATGCACAGGATACTGCTCAAGAGGATGTGGCAGCAAGCACTTCCGCGCCGACAACAACCTCTTCAGCAACAAAGCAGGTCAAGAAGATTGATGCGGATGTTGATGCTGATGATAAGGTTGTAGTGTATAAGAAGAACTCCTACTTTAAAGTGAAAGTCAAGGATGATGATACCAGTAAACCATTGAAGAAATTCAACATTAAACTAAAAATTTATACAAAATCCAAAAGCAAAACATACACTATCAAAACCAATTCCAAAGGAATTGCAAAGTTCAACACCAAGAATCTGAAGCTTGGAGATCATAAGGTAGTGATTACTTCTGCTGAATCTTCATCAAAATTCAAGGAAACTGCACATATTTTCGTTGGTAAAAAGCATACTACCACTCTTAAACCTGGTGCCAGTAAAAAATTAAGGAATAAGGATGTATTGAGGGTTAAAATCAAGAACGATGATGATGAAAAGGAAATCAAGGTATGCTTTAATGGCAAGGCCAAAAAAACCAATGTCATGAAGGCGGTTTTCTATCTGAAAAATAAGGCTACCGGCAAAATAGTTAAAAAGGTGGATTACTCAGATTTTGATGATGGAAAATGGGAATATCCTGATAAGGACTATTCAAATAGGTATGTTGCCATCAAGGTAAGGATAATCTATGTGACAATTTAATAAGAAAAAATCATTTTTTTCTTATACTTTTTTTTATTAATTATTTCTTCTGTATAAAAGATAGTTGTAAATTGATTCGTTTTAAATAATAATAATCAATTATTATCTATTTTTGTTTAAATTTTTATATTTTTTATTAAGTATTCAATTAAATTTATTTATCAAATTGTATTCTTTTGTACAATTAATATTATATAACATTATAACAAAATTATAATTGAGGTAATAAATATGATAGGTAAAAAGATTCGTTTAGAAAGAATCATTAACAGAAATACAAAAAGAACAGTAATTGCACCTATGGACCATGGTGTATCCAGCGGTCCTATACCTGGAATTATTGACATGGATGAGACAGTTGAAAGCATCTCCCAGGGAGGGGCAGATGCAATCCTAATGCACAAGGGAATCGTGCAACAAGGACACCGTGGTTACGGTGAGGACATCGGATTGATTGTACACTTGTCCGCAAGTACTTCCCTTGCACCAGATCCAAATGATAAGGTTACAGTAACAAGTGTTGAAAAAGCTATTCAACTCGGTGCTGATGCGGTTTCCATTCATGTGAACCTCGGTTCTGACACTGAAAGCCAAATGCTTCAGGAATTAGGTAAAATAGCTGAAACTTGCGACTACTGGGGAATGCCACTTTTAGCAATGATGTACCCAAGAGGCCAAAAAGTGGATAATGAACATGACGTTGAATTCGTGAAACATGCTGCACGTGTAGGATCAGAGCTTGGAGTGGACATCGTCAAAACCAACTACACAGGAGACCCTGACTCATTCAAAGAAGTCGTTGAAGGAGCAATTGTTCCTGTTGTAATTGCAGGTGGCCCTAAAGTTGAAACTGATGAGGAATTATTACAAATGGTTAAAGATTCACTTGAAGTTGGTGGAGCTGGAGTTGCATTTGGCCGTAACCTGTTCCAAGCTGAAAACCCTGGAAAGATTACCCGTGCAATATCTGAAGTTGTTCACCATGACCTAGAAGTGGAAGAAGCTTTGGAATTCTTGAAATAAGGTGATTTAATGCAAAACAAATTCGCTTGGATAAGTACTCCTGATGAATTATGGGACGATAAAAAGGAAATGATTACCACCGCATTGGAATCCGGAATTGACCATGTCCTTGATTTTGATGACATTGAAAACATTCGCAAGTTGGGAAACGTCAAAATCATTGCAAACAGCGACGATGCAGACATTTATCTTGTCGGAATCAACGGTGAAGGAGACGGCTTTGTTGAATTGAATGAGGACTTCATCGATTCAAAAGACATTGCAGATGCAAAAAAAGCAAAAAGCGAAGGAAAACAAGTATGTGCCTATATAAAAATCACCGATAAGGCACATGAGCAACTGGCTGTAAAGTTAGGTCCGATTGTTGACTATATCATTTTAATCGGAACCGATTGGACTATCATTCCATTGGAAAACATCATTGCAGACCTGCAAAAGGAGGATGTTCAAATTATTGCTGCTGTCCGTGACCTTGACGGTGCACGCGTGGCATTGGAGACATTGGAGCACGGAACCGATGGAGTGATATTTGAGGCAAACGACTTCAACAACATCAAAAAAATCGCACAGGAAGTAGTTGAGGCATCACAGGCAAAATATGAATTGAAGACTGCAACAGTAACTAATGTAAAACCTTTAGGATCAGGAGACCGGGTATGTGTAGATACAACTGACATGATGAAGCCTGGTGAAGGAATGCTCATTGGTTCTTATTCAAAATCAATGTTTTTAGTGCATTCTGAATCTCTTGAAAGCGAATATGTGGCATCCCGTCCGTTCAGGGTTAATGCGGGTCCTGTTCAAGCATATGTTATGGTTCCAGGAAACAAAACAAGATACCTATCAGAACTTGTTGCAGGAGATGAGGTGTTGATTGTCAATACCGAAGGTGAAACAAGAACTGCCTATGTCGGAAGAAGCAAGATAGAAAGACGTCCGTTGATATTGATTGAGGCCGAATATGAAGGCCAGACCATAAGGACATTGCTTCAGAATGCTGAAACTATCAGAATTGTCGATGAAAATAACGAACCGTTGTCAGTGGCTGACGTAAAGCCTGGTGACAAGGTAAAGGTTTACATCGAAACCAGTGCACGTCACTTTGGAATAGCCATTGATGAAACAATTATTGAACAATAGGTGTGTGGATGTCTGAAATTAGAGCGTTTTTAGCTATTGATTTGGATGATGACCTAAAGCCAAAAATAAACAAGGTCATCCGTGAATTTAAGAAAATCGATACCAGAATCAAATATGTTGAGTTGCAGAATCTGCACTTGACATTGAAATTCTTCGGCGATATCGATACCAATGGTTTGGATGTATTGAAGGATGCAATCTCAAGGGTTGTAAGTGAATTTGAACCATTCAACATTAAAATCAAAGGCTGTGGTGCATTTCCAAACACAAACCGCATAAAGGTCATTTGGGTGGGCATTGATGATGACACTGTCTTAAAGGAATTGCATGATAAGCTCGATAAGGAATTTGTCAAATTGGGATTTGACAAGGACAAGAAATTCTCAACACATTTGACAATAGGACGTATGAAATCAGGAAAAAACAAGAATCAAGTCAAGTCAACCATTGAGGAATTTGAAGAATTTGAAATTGGCGAGATGGAAGTAAACAGCATATCTCTTAAAAAGTCAAAATTAACTCCAGCCGGACCAATATATGATGATGTAGAAATATTTGAATTGTGATTATATGGATTATGAAGCTATTTTAAAAGATATCAAACCAACATTGGAAGAAAAAAGACACATTGATGAGGTCTCATCCAATGTCATGAGCTTCCTTCAGAAGGAGTGTGACAGTAGAAACATTGATGCAAATGTGACCTTGGTCGGTTCTGTTTCAAAAAACACTGCCCTTAAGGGAAAGTCAGACATTGATATCTTCATAGCATTTCCATTGAATACTGATAAAAAATATCTAAAAGAAAAAGGTCTCGAATTGGCTCAATTATGCTGTGATGAATTTGGAAGTGAAGCACAGAGACACTTCGCATCACACCCATACATTACAACTGAAATTGAGGACTGTGAGGTGGATATTGTTCCATGCTATGCAATTGAAAATGGAAGTGAACTCAAATCCGCTGTCGACCGGACAATTCTTCATACCCGTTATGTCAAGGAGAATTTGGCCGAATCCCAGCAGGATGAGGTATTGCTTTTGAAACGTTTCATGGCAATGACCGGAACATACGGTTCTGAGTTTAAGGTTGGTGGCTTTGCAGGTTATCTTTGTGAGCTTCTTATCATTAATTACGGTTCTTTTGAAGACACATTAAAATCCGCAATCAACTGGAAATATGGTGAGGTAATAGATTTGATGGATTATGGCACTTCCCAATTATTCAAGGATCCTCTGATTGTCATAGACCCTACAGATAAAAACAGGAATGTAGGTGCTGCCTTGAGATTGGATAAGATGGCGGAATTCATCCAATCTGCTAGAAATTACATTTTTGGTGATAATAAGAAGGACTATTTCTATCCTTTAAAACGTGATTTGAATCAGGAGGAACTCTTAAACGAATTCAAGTTAAGAAACAGCGACCTGATTGCTTTCAGGTTTGACATTCCTGACATGCCGTTGGACACCCTTCATCCCCAGCTTAGAAAGACCTGTGAAGCTCTTGAAAGAAAGCTGAACAGTGAGGAGTTCAACGTTTTCAAGGCTGATTATTGGAGTGATGAGATTATAAAGTGTGTAATCCTTCTAGAAATGGCATCCTCCAGATTAAATGATGTTAAGGTGAATAAGGGTCCTAAGGTATTCATCACAAAGGCATGTGAAAACTTTGCTGCAAAATATGGTCGTGAAAACTGTTATATTGAAGGCGATTTTTTAGTCCATATGCAAAAAAGGGAATTCAGCAAGGCTGAGGACTTGATTTCCCATATCTTTACAAAAGAAAACATTGGACTTATCAAGGTTGGAAAGAACCTTAAGAAGAACCTGATCAACACTTTTGAATTCATTGATGTTGAAGAGATAGATTTGGAATTCTTGGATGATTTCCTCAATCCTGGCCAGTACATTGTAAGATGATTTCTTTTTTTACATAATATTAATATATTTAAAGATATAATTTATATTTAGGTAAACCTAAAAGTGATATGATGAGTGAAAAAACTTTATATGATTTTGAAAACGAAAACTTGAACGATTACAAGCCAATTGAAAAGGAAGCATTTAGAAAGGCTGTTGAGCTTAATGACAAGTTGATAGATGCAAAAACAATTCTTGAAGAGATATCCTATGGCTGGGAGGAATATATTGCATTTTTGGAAGATGAAAAGATTTCAAAATACTGTGAATTTAAAGGTCAGGATACTATTGATTTCGATGATGAATTGTTGAATGCAATTGTCAAGACTCTTAAGCAATCCCTAAACAATGCGAACAAGGCTATTGGTTATAATTCTAAAAAAATTAAAATTAATCGTGCGATTGATGGATAATTTTCATAGAAAGTTTTATTATATTCAATTTATATACTATTAACCATGTCAGAGATTAAAAAACTCACTGCAGATGTGGATGTTGAGGAGTACTATAACAATTATGTTGATTTTGAAAAGTTCTCAAAGCTCTGCATCGAGGAACAGGAAATGCTCGGGTACAACTGGAGCTACCCTCCTTTTGACTTTGATGTAGATGAGTTATGGCACTCTTTCAATAAACTTAAGATTATTGCTTTTAAAATTGATTTTTCAGAGGAAGAATTGGCGCACACTTTCGAGGAACAGGAATTGGAATTTGTCCTGAAAAGATTCGAACGCATTAAAGGAAGATTGATGAACGATATCTATGTGTTGGAGAATCAGGACTCTCAAGGACTGTTTTTAGGAAAGTGCAACCTGTGCATGAGATGCACAAGGGAATTCGGCATGCTCTGTAAAATGCCATTTAAAATGAGATATCCGCTTGAAGCTCTCGGTGCTGATGTGGATCGAACCGTTGAAGATATTTTTGGCTATAAAATCCAATATGCTCATGATGGTAAACTGCCTGAATATCTGATATTCGTTGGCGGATTATTATATGATAAAAAATAGGAGATGACAAAATGAAAGTAAGTATAATTGGTGGAACAGGACCTCAAGGACTTGGAATTGCTGAAAGATTGGCTATTGCTGGTGTGGATGTAATTGTAGGTTCAAGAAAAGAAGAAAAAGCATTAGATGTTGTCGCTAAAGCAAAAGAGGACTTAGCTGATTATGATTTGTCAAACATGGTTGGTATGGCAAATGAAGATGCAGCACGTGAAGGTGATGTATTGATCATCACAGTACCATTAGCAGCTCAAAAACCTACAATAGAAGGAATAAAGGAATTCTGTAAGGACAAAATCGTCATGGACGCAACAGTTCCATTGGAAACAGCTATTGGTGGAAAACCATTCCGTTTCATTGACTTGATGGAAGGATCTGCTGCAGAAAGAACCGCTTCCATTTTGGAAGGAACCGGTGCAAAGGTTATCTGTGCATTCTGTAACATCTCAAACTCCCACCTTGCAAACATCCCAGAAGAAATCGACTGTGACTGTTTGATTGCAGGTGACGACGCTGATGCAAAAGCAACAGCAGCTGAAATTATCGACAAGATTCCAGGAATCAAAACAATAGACTGTGGAATTTTGGAAAAAGCAAGAATCATTGAAAAAATCACTCCATTGTTAATCGGATTGAACATCAAGTACAAATCCCACTATGGCGGATTAAGAATTACTGGAATTCCTGCTTTAGACAAGGACTAAATTGATTCATATGGATTCATTTGAACAGTTGATTGGCAAAAATGTTAATGACATCTGTTTGGATGAATCAAATAACTTTTTTTTAGCTCTTTTGGAGTATGACACCAAGCACTGTGGCAAGCGCTTTCCCTCATCAAAGTTCAAGCTTGCAGACATTGACTATTTCAACCTGATTTCCTTTTCTGAACTGTTCAGATATGATTCGATTTTAATTGTATGGTATCACGATGATATCGTTACAGATTTGGAATTTTATTATTTAAGCAATGACTTTGACATTCTTTTTAATGATTATTATCTCATCAAAAAGGCCATCGATTGTGGTGAAGCCCATAAGTTGACTGAAGGGGACACCAATTATCTTGGAGCTTCAAGATTGAATGAAAAAGTGACACAGCCAAACAGTGACAGGATGGCAAACAAACGGGAATTTGTTTTGAAAAAGAAATATCTTCAAAAGATAATTGATGAGATGAATTTTAAGTGCAATGTTTCATTTTGAAATTGTATTTTTGTTTTCTTGTTTTTGTCTTTGCATATCACAATATCTGTGTAGATGTCATATATTTTATTCTTATTTTTTCATCTTTCTTTTCAAATTTATTATTTCATGTACAATTATTCCATAGGTTTTTTACATTATCTGTTAAATAATGGTTAGTTAAATGGATTAAATCAATATTAATTTTCATTGCATATCTGTTTTTATCACAATTTATATTATTTATGGACAATAGATATCAGATTAGTGGTAACTTATGGATAATCAGAAAATTATTATAGGATTATTGTGCGTGATAGTTGTAATCCTCATTGTGGGGGTTGTTGTCTTTTCACCTGCAATGGCTAAGGAAGATTCAAAGCTGACAATTGTCGATAAGAAAGTTAGTTTGGGCGATTCATTGGTCGTACAGTTGACTGACAGTGTTGGAAATCCAATTTCTAATGAAACAATCCATGTCAAACTCACGGATGATGATGGGATATCTGTTACTGAGGATATAACTACAAATTCCAAGGGTAAAGCTAAATTCAAAATGGAAGAACAAGGCAAATATTATGCTGAATGTCATTTTGATGGGGGCAATGGATATTCATCAAGCTCAGCGGCTGAAAACTTGACAGTTAAAAAAGCCAGCACTGAACTTGTCGATGAAGAGCAAACTTCAACTACAACCCATTCCAGCAAATACGCTTCAGATGGTTCAATCTATCCAGAATATGGTCCTGAAGTGGATGCTCAGGGTATAACCAGAGAATATGCAATTGCAAATAACATGCATTACATTGAGATGGAAGTTGATGGGGACAGACCTGGAGAAATAGTTACTGTTGGAGGATACACTGCATATGATCCTGCTGCAGGATGTTATCATTCATGAGGGGTTATAAATGGAAAATAAGAATATTATTGTTATTCTGATTGCAATTATTGTTGTTCTTGCTGTTGTTGCAGGTGCATTGTTTTTGCAGTCAGCAAATGCGAAGGAGCCTACAAAGCTTCAGATTACTAGTGATAAATCTCAGTATGAGGGTGGAGAATTATCAATTAAGTTGACTGACTTGAACAAGACTTCCTTGTCTAAAGAAAAAGTGAACGTTACAATCACTAATAATAAGGGTAAGGTTGTTGTTAATAAGACAGTTAAGACAAACTCTAAAGGTAATGCAAAACTTGATTTGGACTTGAAAAAGGGAAAATATGTAGTTAATGTCACCTATGGTGGAAACGACAACTATACTGGTGATGTTGATTCACAGAATTTAACCATAAAAGACAAACCTACAACAAATACCTTGTCCTCCACAACAAATGAATATCCATTATATAATTCGGATTTGGGATATTATAAACCTACTGGAATTGGACAAGATGAGATGGGTGTTGTTGAATTGGCTAGTGGCCGTTATGTTGTAGTTGCTGGTGATGGATATTATGAATATGGAGGTCAAGATTCCCAAGGAAATATAGTCACTGGTAGTTTTTTAGGACATGGGGGTAGTAGAATCAGTTAATCTTTTTTTTTAAATTTTGAGATTATGAATAATTAAGTAGATGAACTCCATCTACACTTTTTTTTTAATTTTCATAAATAGATGGTTAAAACTTAAATGAAATAGTTGATTGCGGATTTTCTTTATAAAATTTAATATACAAGTTAAACATAATATATCTCTGTAAGAGTAATTCATTACTTGGAAGTGTATCTATGGAACAGAAAGAAAAAATTATTATTGCAGCTTTAGTCGTGTTTATCATAGCGCTTTTAGTTGGAATTTTTGTGGCAATGCCTAGTTTAACTAAGCATGACACAGATTTAACATTTGAAAGTAAATCCACCATCGATGAAGGGGATTCAATTAAAATCAAACTAACAGATGTCAACGGAACCGCTATTGCTGGTCAAACAATAAACATTACTATAACAAATAAGGATAATTCAAAAGACTATCATTCAGTTGTTACTGATGATAAAGGTGTTGGAAAGTTAAAATTAGATAAAAAAGCTGGAAAATACAGCGTAGACATCACTTATAATGGAAATGATAAGTATAAGGGATGTAACTTAACTAAGAACATTAAAATTGAGGAAAAAGTTGTAGAAGCTCAAACTTCAAGCAGTTCATCTTCCTCAAGTACACCTTCAGCTTATGCATACAAGTCCGACGGAACTCCAATGTACAGCCAACAAGAGGTTGACAACTATATGTTAAATAAGTATGGTATGGTAAATTACCACGTTGGATCTAACGGATATATCGATATGGATGAGCCAGGATATGACAATGCGGGTAACCCGCTCTGGTAGTATTTAATTTTGAATTTTTTAATTTATGAGTGATATTTCACTCTAACTTTTTTTTATTTTTTTTAAATTTATTATATTTCATTTGAATATACATTCAATATATTTTATGGATTTTATATATGGATTCAATTTACCATACTAAATAATGTTACTTTGTCCTTTTTGTGTAGAAAATATTAAATACTATTTCTGAATTAAAATAATGTGAAAGGTTAAAATTTTTAATAACTTCTATGAAATTTTTGGGATTTATATGATTGATATTTGTTGTTTTTCTGTGTTTTCTTTAAAGGGGATTATGTTTGTATTCTGTAGAGATTAGAAGTTTTTTGTATTTTGAGGTTAGTACTATTAAGGTGATTTTTTTATGGACGATGAAGTGCTTAAATTGTATGGTTACGTAATCATATCTACATATAGATATAAAACTGTTGAATCTCTTAAAGAGGATGTTAAAACACCTACTCAGATATCATCAGAAACGGGAATAAGGTCAAATCATATTTCAAAAGTTCTAAAAGAGCTTAAGGAAAAAGGAATAGCTGAATGCATTAATGAGGATTATAAAAAGGGTAAGCTTTACAGGCTGACCGAAGTAGGAAATGAAATTGCTAAAAAAATATAAATAAATTTTCTATTTTTACTGAATGTCATGTTGGCGGTTTGATTTGATTGGTTGCGTGGAATCATTTTGCATAATCATTATCATATATTAAAACAAATTGTTTAATATGAAAAAGGTAAAAATCACAATTCTAAAGACAACCCTTCAGGAGGATCTTGCAAATGAATACGGCATTGAAGGTCTCACCACCTGCCCATTGATGAGGGAAGGTGAGGTATATTATGCCGATTATGCTAAGCCTGAAGGATTTTGCGATGAGGCTTGGAAGGCTATATATCAGTATGTATTTGCCCTGGCTCATGGTGCAAGTGAGGTCTGGTACTATTCAGACTGGATTAAGACTCCTGGTGTTGCAATTGTGTCTTGCAACGATGGCCTAAGGCCGGTTATCATGAAACTTGAAGCAACAGACATTGAAGCTGTTCCGGAGGAATAGATAATGTTTCCCTAACTGTGGGGAATATATTCCATTGTGAAACCATTCATGCAGCTTTGAACAAAGGTAATATGATGATTTTGATGACATGAGCCTAGTCGAATAAGTCGCTGTCAAACTCTTTTTGGGCGTTTTCATAAAAATATCCAAGCTCACGGCCATTAACAAAGATGTGTGAAACGGTAATTGACACGCTCATCTCATAATTTTCATTGACTTTTCCCCAAGTCACCAATGGCTGTATGGCTCTTCCATCAACCACACAGTTTGTAAGCATGTCAAAATCAATCCATGGGATGCATGAAAGGTTTACTATGTTTGTAAAGTCTCTTTCTTCCATCTCACAGACAAAACCGTCATCTTCAAGGCTTAAAATTTTTGAAGTCAATTCTCTCACATGGTCGTGCCATTCAACAATGTCATTGAACTCCTGAGGGGTGGGAACTCTCATTTCACGATATATTTCCTTGCCTTCATCCATTATTGGGCACACTCCATCAAGATGGTCATGCTCAATCGCCTTGCCGTCTATAATTCTTCTTTTAAGGTGTGGGACTGAATTTACTGCATTCAAAAGGCAACCCATGCTCATTGTGAAAAAGGACTTGTCATTTTCATGACACCATTTCCATAGTTTTTTAACGTTAATCCTTGCAGATATTGCATATCTTGCGGATTGAAAATTTATAAAAGGATTCTCATCTAAATTAAAATCTAACTCTTTCATGCGATAACCTTAATCTTTTTATATTATTTTATTATATATTATATATTGTATAAATCTTATATGGTTTTGTTAAAATGAAGGTAGTAATTGTAGGTGGAGGAGCTGGAGGAATATCCACAGCTTCCAATATTCGTAAACTTGATAAAGACATAGAAATAAC
Organism: Methanobrevibacter sp.; assembly: GCF_017940815.1. Classification (GTDB taxonomy): domain Archaea; phylum Methanobacteriota; class Methanobacteria; order Methanobacteriales; family Methanobacteriaceae; genus Methanocatella. The sequence continues at coordinate 30,941 of NZ_JAGAXX010000051.1, read as the reverse complement.
AGTTCTCACAAGAGACAACAAGGTTGCATACTCCCCATGTGCTATCCCTTACGTATTGTCCGGTACAATCGAATCATTCGATGACATTGTGATGAGAACCCCTGAAGACTATAAGAAAAAAGACATTGATGTAATCACCGAATCTGAAGTGACTGCAGTCGACAGCGACAAGAAAACTGTAACTTACGTTAAGGGCGGCAAGGAAACAGTCATGAATTATGATAAACTTGTTCTTGCAACCGGTGGAAATCCATTCGTTCCTCCAATGCAAGGTGTCGACTTGGATGGAGTGTTTAGAATACGCAACATCGATGACGGTATCAAAGTGCAGGAAGCCATGAAAGAAGCAAAAAGCGCTATCGTCACAGGTGCCGGTTTAATCGGTATTGAAATTGCATTCGCTCTTAAAAAACAAGGTTTGGATGTTATCCTAAGTGAAATGTTGCCTCAAATCGTTCCGAGATCATTGGATAAGGACATGTCCGATATTCTTGTGAAATACCTTGAAATGGAAGGCATCAAGGTGGTCTTAGGAAAACCTATCACCAAGTTAATAGGTGACGGAAAGGTTGAAAAGGCATGCTTCGGTGATGAAGAAATCTATGACGCTGACATGGTAATCATGGCAACTGGAGTAAGGGCAGAGCTTGAACTGGCTCAAATGGCAGGATGTGAAATCGGAAGATGGGCTATCCTTGTAAATGACAGAATGGAAACCTCAGTAGAAGACGTTTATGCTGTGGGAGACTGTGTAGAGTCAAAAGACTTGATTTTAGGTTCAAACACCATTTCACAATTAGGTACCACTGCAGTGCGTGAGTCAAAAACATTGGCACGTACAATCTGCGGCAAAAAATCCAAATTCAACCCAGTATTGAACTCAATGGTTTCAAAAGTGGGCAAATTGGAATTCGGTGCTGTAGGTTACACCACAAGTTTCGCTCAACAGAACAGAATCAGACCTGTTGTGCAAAAGGTTCAGGCACTTACAAGAGCACGTTACTATCCTAACGCAAAACCAATGGATATCAAAGTTATTTGTGATGGAAACGGAACCATTATTGGATGCCAAATCATAGCAGAGGAAAGGGTAGCTGAAAGAATCGATACAATGACATTGGCTATTACCGAAGGATTGACCTGCTTTGACTTAAGCAACATGGAATTTGCTTATGCGCCGCCGGTATCAATGGTTACAGACCCATTAATCCTTGCTGTAGAGGAAGTCAGCAAAAAATTCAGTTAAATATTATTAAGGAGGAGAGATAATTATGCCAGAACATGGACACGGTCACGGTCATGGCCATCATGGTCACGGGGGTCAGATGACTCCTGAACAACAAAGACAAATGATTGAACAGGACTTAAGATTGGCTAGAAACTTAGGTCAAATCAAGCACAAAATCGTTGTAATGAGTGGAAAAGGAGGAGTTGGAAAATCTACCGTAGCTGCTAACATTGCAGAAACATTACAGGCTATGGGATACAAGACTGGTATCCTGGATGCGGATATTCACGGTCCGAACATACCTAAGATGTTAGGTATCGAAATGCTTGAAGAGGAATTCAACCAATACCAATTCGATGCATTCAAAAACATCGTTGAGGAAGGATTGGACACAAGCTTGCCTGAAGAGGAACAGCGCCAGTTCATTGAAGCCAAGAAAAAGGAATATCAACATTCAATCTTTCCGGTTGAAACCCCAACAGGATTGAAAGTAATGTCAATGGCATTCTTGATTGATAGCCTCGACAGGCCAATAATCTGGAGAGGACCTCAAAAAACCGGTGCAATCAAACAGCTAGTTTCCGATGCACATTGGGGAAACCTTGACTTCTTGGTAATTGACAACCCGCCTGGAACAGGGGACGAACCTTTAACAGTTCTTCAAACCATTCCTGAAGCTGACTTGGTATTGATGGTTACCACACCTAACGTAGTATCACAGGAAGATGTGCTCAAGTGTGTGAAAATGGTTGAGATGATGAACATCAAAAACATAGGCCTCATTGAAAACATGGCTTACTACATCTGTCCACACTGTAATGAGAAATTAAACATTTTCGGTGAAGGTAACGGTGAAAAATTCGCAGAAGAAATGGAAATTACCTACTTAGGTGACTTGCCTATTGAGGAAAACGTTTCTGATGCTCCTAACAAACAAGGAACCATTTCCGTATTGGACCCTTCCGATGAAGTATCCAAAAGGTTCAAGGAAATAGTTGAAGACATAAAAAAAGAATTCTTAGAGTAAGCTAGTGTTAATTATATAGCTTACACTACTAATGTTTACAAGATATCCTAAAAATTTAGGATCTTCTTTTAATTTTTTAAAATAATCTATTTTTTCAATAATATACTCTTTATTCTCGTCCATCACGTTCAAAGAGAAGTATTGCATTCCCAATGTGTATTCGCGCTCATCAGTAAATATCGGCACGATATACTCATCATGATTGCCGTAAGGAATTTTAACAGGTTCGCCATCTTCAACAGAGATGATCATTGGATTTTCTTCAAGATACGCTTTCATGTCCTGCTCAATTTTTTGGAGAGCCTCTTCATTGCCGTTCTCACCTTGCATGTAGGCAAGATTTATCATGTTTTTAAGTTCAGGGTGTTTTATTTCTTCTAGTTTCATTGAAGTAATATTTATTTTTATTAGTATTTAATAATTTAATCATTCATTTTTTTCAAATAGTCCTCAACTTCATCCTTAGGTATGAATTTCAATGCCGCTGAATTGATGCAGTACCTTTTGGAGCCGCCTGGTCCATCATGAAATACATGGCCCAAATGGGAGTTTGCCTTTTTGCTTCTCACTTCTATGCGTGTTGTCCCATGTGAAAAGTCCCTGTTTTTTGTTATTACATCTTCACTTATTGGTTTTGAAAATGCGGGCCATCCGCATCCTGAGTCGAACTTGTCATCTGAAGAGAACAAAACTTCGCCATCTACAACATCCACATATAGGCCATCCTCAAAAAAGTCATCATACTTGCCACTGAATGGTGGTTCTGTCATAGAAAGCTGTGTTATTTCATACTCTTCTTTGGTCAAGTGGTTGAATTCTTCATCGTCTATTAAATTTAAATCAACATGACAGTACCCCTGCGGATTCTTCTCCAGATATTTCTGGTGGTAATCCTCTGCAGGGTAGAAACTGTAGATTTCATGGGTCTCGACAACAATCCTTTTTGAAACCGATTTCTGTTTTGCCCTTAAAAAATTGATGACAACCTTTTTATCAGCAGGATTCTGCCAATAGATTCCTGTGCGGTACTGTGTGCCGATGTCTGCCCACTGGCGGTTTTTGGTGTAGGGGTCAATAATCTTAAAGAAATTTTCCAATATCTCCTCGAGAGATATGATTTCGGGGTTGAATGTCACCTTAACGGTTTCTGCATGCATTGTCTTCCCGCTGCATACCTTCTCATAGGTTGGAGCCAAATCATTGCCGTTTGCATAGCCTACTTCAGTATTGTTCACTCCTTTCAATCTTGAAATGAATGCTTCAACGCCCCAAAAGCACCCTCCTGCAAGATAGATTACACTTTGTCTTGAAAACATATTTAATAATTTGTTCTTTAACATAAAACTATTTTTATTATAAAAATCATAGATTATATTATATACTGGAGGAAATTTTAATGTTTTACAGTACTATAATGAAAATCGATTCAATTGACAGACTAAGAGATATTAGAGATGCATTACTTGTAGAACAAGGTATTAATCCTACTCGTCAAGGAGAACAAGCTATTAAAGTTGTTGTTGAAAGAATTGACGAAATTCAAGCTACTTTAGATAAATCCGCTACCAAAAATTTAAACAGAAGAAGATAAGTGATTTTTGTGATAAGAAGAGTAGCATCATATAGACGATTGCTCAGAAAGAGAATGTATAAAGCACCACATTCCAGACATAGGGTTTCTAAATACTATCGTGAGAACAAAAGCCTGGCAAAGCCTCATCAGGAGAAGTTCAAGGATCAAAACGGTCCTAACATAAAGCCTAGAAGAAGACCAAAAAGAGAGGTAATCAAAGGGTTTAAAATGTCTTACAGGTACAGATATTATCAAAATCATGATAATGAAGAAGAAACAGATGAAGAAGAATTAGATGAGTAATTCTTCTTTAGTTATTATTTTATTTTCTGAATGAATATTTAAAATCAGGCCGTTGAACGCATCATCATTTTTAGCTAATTCTTCAAACAGTTCATCGGAAACCTCTGTAGGTTTATAATCGACCAGTTCCAAATATTCAAAACCTTTTTTGTATTCATCAATGTCTGAAAAGACAATAATTTTAAAGTCATCGAGACTACCTGTTACAAGAAAGTCCTTTTCATGATCTTCACCAATGGTAGGGCAGATATACATCAGAAATCACCGTTCCTGTCCATGTTGAAGTTCTGTGAATGTGGATTTATAACAAATCCTTGGAAATATTCGTCCTCTTCAGCCTTTTTTGCAATGTCTTCAGGTGAGATGACTTTCATTTCAAGCTTGTCCAAGAACAGTTTGGATATCTTGGCACTGCCGACGGCATATTCACGAATGTCAGTGAAAATTGGTATGATATATTCCTTGCTTGTTTCTGTAATTGTTAATTTCACAGGCTTTTCGACCTCGTCGACGAGTGTAAAGTATATTTCAGTAGGATATGTGTCTTTAATGTTTTTCTTTACTGCTTCAAGTTCAATAGCATCCTCGCTTTTAAGCTTTTTTGCCATGTCTGCATATATCTGAATATACTCTTTTAGTTGGCTTTTTGAAGCCTTAACATTATTCTTTTCGTAATCTTGGTAGTCTTCAATTTTCATGTCTACTCACAACAGTCGTGAACGTCTTCGCTTCCAATAACAAAATCCCATTGTGGAGCATTGATTGCAAGACCAATGAAATCTTCATCTTCAGCATAGTCAGCAATGATTTCATTACCTAATTTTTTATCGCAGGTGAACTCGTTTTCTTCGAATTGTTCTTTGAAAAGTTCAATAGCTTCGTTTGCTTCTTCTTCATCGGTGTATACAGGAATTACAAACTCTTCGTTTTCGTCATCCTCTTCGCTGATGATTAATGCAACTACTTCTTTTTCTTCACTTTTTGCATTTGAAACGATGATGAATTCTTCATTGAATACGCTGTGTTCGATCTCGTGGTAAATTTCACCTAATTCATCGATCTGTTCTTGGTTGTCTTCTTCAAAACTTTCAGGAAGTTCTTCTGCGTTTTCCAATTCTTTTTCGATTTTTTCATTTAAATTATCGTCAAGTTCTATAAATTTTTCTACTAATTGTTTAAGTTCGCTCATAATATCACTTAATAAATTTTATAAAAATAAGTTTTTAAAAACAAATGAACATTCTCTTCCTAAACACCACTAAAGGAATACAAGCGAATGCTCATTTCAACCATCACCATTGTTCATATTATAAAAAAATAGTACATAACAATATGAACAATATTATTTATATTCTCAACATATATAAAGTTTTAGTTTCTAAAAGGTTATTTCAATAGCTTTAATGAGGTTATATATTATTTTATTGGTACTTACGTCAATATTATTGGCCTCACCTAGTTGGATTACTTTCCCGTTTAATGAGTCAATCTCTGTTTTGATTTTCCTTTGAATGTCCTGATGTGTTGAGGAGTAATGATTATAGGTGTCTGGAACAAGCTTTGAATAGAAAAGGTCCTTGTATTCATCTGCATTGTCCCAAAGGGTTTCGTATGGGCTTGCTTTTATGACCTCAAAAATCTCATCAATTATGCTGTTCATGATATCCAAGGTGTATTGGCTTTCTGTGAGTTCGCCGTATGTGACATCCAAAATAGCTCCCAGGGGGTTCAGTGTGCAGTTGTAAAGCATTTTCGCCCAGAGGTGCTTGTCCACTTCATCAGTTATTTCGCATTTGATTCCGGATGATGTAATCATGTCTGCAATTTCCTTCAATTGTGAGGGATCTTCATTTTGAAGGGACCCGATTAATATGGGTTCGGTATAGACTGTCACTTCGCTTATGTGCCTTTCAGGTCTTGCAAATCCTGTAATTACTCTTGCTGTGAACACCTGCTTTTTGGTGAAGTATCTTAAATATGGCTCGTCGTTTCCAAATCCGTTCTGGAAAACTATGATTTTTCCATTGTCCTTTAAGATGTCCTTGTGATCATTGAGATTGTCTGAAATATCGTAGTTTCCTGTTGTCTTTGATGTTATGAAGATGTAGTCAAAGTTGTCTCGAGGTATTTCAGTGTAATCCTCATATACTTGGACATTATCTATTTTATAGTTTTCAAAGAGTCCTGTTCTTTCGATTCCGTTTTCCCTTATTGCATTTGCTGTCTTGCCACGTGCATATATTGAAACGTTGGCTCCCTGTGATGCAACTGATGTTGCAAGTCCTATTCCAACCGCTCCTGCACCAATCACTAGGATATTCATGATGATGATTTTGTTTTTACTGTGTAATAAATTATTATTCATTTTTATTTTATTTTTTTATCAAATGTAATTTAAATATATTTTATTTTTATTCAAATAAATTTTAAATTTTATATACTATTTATTATTATAAATATTACTGTAAAGTTGAAACAATTTAAATTTTAATTAACTTTATGATAAATAAATTTAACGACGTGGTTGAATGAAGATAAGTAAAAGTCTTTTAATTAGTGTGCTTTTGGTCTTGGTGATGCTATGCATCATTGGAACCGCAAGCGCAGCTGAACCACTTAACGGAAACTTAACTACAACAGATTCTGGGGGAGATATTGACGAAGTGGTCAATGAGGACCTCAGCATCTCGGATAGTCAGGACAAGTTAAGTGCTGCGGGAGACACTATCACTGTGGATGCAGGAGGTAGTGGAGATTATCAAACAATTTCCGATGCTGTTGGCGCCGCCAGCGGTGGGGAAACTATTTTTATAAAGAATGGTGAATATAAAGAAACCAAAAAGATTGACATCGGTACAAAGCAATTGACTTTTACCGGTGAAAGCGCTGATGGGGTAATCATTACCTCCGGCGATAATGACTTGTTTTACACAACCGGATCTGGTTCCTGTTCATTGGTTTTCAACAATTTGATTTTTAAAGACATTTCAATGACTGGTGCTAGGGTTCCTATATTCATTGGAGGAAATGACAATGTCAATATAACCAATTGTGTCTTTGACAATTGTGCTTCAAGATATGGTGCATTGCGTATCTTTACATCTGGAAACGTGGTTGTCGACCAATGTAAGTTTTTAGGCACAAAATCATCAACTGGTTCATATTCCAGTGCAATTGACTTTGGAGGTAGTGGAGAAACTGAATACGTATTGAAGAATTCCATAATTGACAATTCTGGAATATCCGATGCAAGCACTGCATCTTATATATTGGGTGCAATATACATCGAGAAATCTGCAGGAACTACAATATTGGATAATGTAACTATTAGTAATTTCCAGGGAAACGGTAAAGGAAGAGCACTTATTACAGCTAAAGGAAACACTGAAATAAAAAATTCAAAAATTATAAATAATCAACTTAGTGAATCTTTGGCTTATAATGCTTTATTCTTCATTAATACAGGTGGTAAAACCGTAACTATAGAGACAAGCATGATTGCTAACAATTCCGAACCGAATTATATTGTAGCATCTAATTCTGCAACTTCATCTTTCAATTTGAATTACAATAACATCCAGAATAACACTGTCAAATTGGGAGTTAATCATCTATCTTCAGGTTCATACACTTTGGATGCAAACTACTGGGGTAGCAATGCATTGCCTGATGGTGTAACCGCTTCCACATGGATTGTGGAAAACAACGGCGCTTATGAATTGAACACCGGTGAAGTAATCGATGTGACAATTCCTGGATTGAACGACGGCCCTGAACCTACATATCCTGAAGGAACAATTTACGTTTCAAAAGAGGGTAATGATGAAAATAACGGTTCTGAAGACAGTCCTGTTTTAACTATTGCTAAAGGTATGGAGCTTGCAAATGCCGGATCTGGCTTTTTGGTAATCAAGGAAGGTAAATATCTAGAAAGCAACATTGCACTCAACAACACCAAACCTATTACAATCACTGGTGAAGGCAATGTTGAAATTGACGGTCAGGCCAGCACAACTAGCATCTTTGTGATGGATGGTGGTGAGGCAAGCTTCACTAACATCAAGTTTACCAACAACAAACCTAAATACGGCGGAGCAATTAACCTCGGTTCAAATGAGGTCATCGCTGTATTGATTGACAACTGTACCTTTGCAGACATCAACTCCACATCTAGGGGTGGAGCTATCTACGGTGCAACTGTCAAAGGTAAATTGACTGTTAAAAATTCAAACTTCTACAATATCGACAGCGGATCATGGGGAGCAATCACAATCGCAACATCTTCCCAAGCAGACGGTTTGACTGTGGATATCAGTGGATCCAATTTCGAAAACAATAAGGCAAATAATGGTGCCGCATTATATTTAAGAGCTGCAAACGTAAATATTGTTGATTCAACATTTGTAAACAACACCGCTGCAAATGCACCTGGTGCAATCTATCTTTATAATGCAACAGCAACCATAGACAACTGTATAATTTCAAACAACACTGCTGGAGCAAAAGGGGTGGCTATAAGTACAACTCCTGTATCTGGTTCTGTTACAAAATTGACAATAACCAATTCAATTATTGAGAACAACAACGGAAACGGCCAAGTATTGCCTGCAATCTATGCGGACATGAACATGATTGACATTTCATACTCCTCATTGATTAATGAATTGTCCATTGAAACCCGTACCGCTACAGGTTACGATGCAGTTTACGGTCAAGGTGTTGTTATTGCAAACAACAACTGGTGGGGAGTAAACGACCCTGCTGACAAGGTAACCGGTAAAAACATCACTGTGGACTCTTGGGTAATCATGAATGTTGAAGCAAATGCAACCGAAGTGCTTCCTGGAGATGAAGTTAAATTAACCATTGACTTTAATCATGTAAACACAACTTCAGGAGAAGTTCAGGAATTGACTGGTGGAGAAATCCCAATCGATTCATACACCGTAAAATTAACTTCCCAAAACGGTACTTTCTCACAAGATGAAGTTGTCGTTAAAAAAGGCATGTCACAAAATGTCATATTCACATCAAGTGACAGCACTGCTCTAATCACTGCAACTTCCGGAGATGCAACTGTCGATATAATATTGGCAAAAGGCGTTGAACCTTACTACGGAGTTATCTACGTATCAACCGAAGGTAACGACAACAATAACGGTTCTGAAGAAGCTCCTGTTTCAAGCATTGCAAAAGCTATTGAACTTGCATCCATCAATGGAGGGTCAGGAGAAATAATCGTAAATGCAGGTACCTACACCGGTGCAAATTATGAAGTTACCAAGGATTTAACCATTACTGGTGTTGGGGATGTTGTACTCAATGCTGAAGGACAAGGCAAATTATTCAATGTTGCATATTCCGCTAACGTGGCTAAATTGTCATTAGCTAATTTAACATTGACTGGTGGAAATGCAAATTATGGTAGTGTAATTTACAGCTACGCAAAAGAATTGATTTTGGAAAATGTTAATGTAATCAACAATCCAACTTCCGGAAACCTCATCACAAACAACGGTAAATTGACCGTAAGCAAATCCAAATTTGCAAATAACACTTGTGGAGATGTTATAAAAAGTTCCGGCAACTATGACATTACAATTACAGATTCCACATTTGAAAACAATACCGTAACAGACTCTACATCTGATTATGGAATCTTATACATTTCATCAGGTAAAGGCAATTTGATTGTTGAAAACTCAAAATTCATCAACAATATTGCAAGACAAGGTATATTGATTGGCGCATCAGATACAATCATTGATGTAAAAGGTTCCGAATTCATCAACAACACAAACACTGTTTCTTACGGTGGAGCTATTCGTGCAAGTTCCAAATTGACAGTTACTGAATCCAAATTCATTAACAACCAAGCGTTAAGAGATGGTGGTGCTATCTATGTAGGTTTCCGTGGAGATGCGACTGTAACCAAATCAGTATTCATCAACAACACAGTAACCAGCAGCGGATATCATGGTGATGCAATTTACAACGGAAACAAACTTTTTGTAAACTACTGTGTATTACTCACCAACGGTACTAAATACCTCATTTACAATGACGGTGAAGACAATGTTGTCAACGCTCAATACAACTGGTGGGGAACCAATGATAATCCTAAATCATTGAATGGCGTTGGAAGCTATGAAGATGATTGGGGTGATGATATGGACTGTGCTGAAGTTGACTCATCAAATTGGGTTGTAATGACTGTATCAAACAATATAACTGGTGATTTAGATGTTGGAGATAAAGTAGAATTTACTGTAGACTTTACCCATGATGTAAACAAACAAGCATTGGCAGATTCAATTCCTGAAGTTGATGTAGAAGCTAGTGCAGTTTACGGTGAATTGAACAAAGATAAAGCAACAACCGAAAATAACGTTGCTAAATTTGTATTCACAGCTACCGATGGTGGAGTAAACAATGTAACAATCACATCTTCTGATGCTGTAAATACAACTGCTTTAAATGTGAAAGAGCCTATAGTATTGGAAGTAATTTATGTATCCATGTCCGGTGATGACAACAACATTGGATCTAGAGATGCGCCTGTAGCTACCATTAAACATGCTATGGAAATTGCTGAGAAAGGCAAAATTGTAATATTGAATGGTAATTATGTAATTACTGAAACATTGGTTGTTAATAAAGATTTAGATATTTCTGGTCAAGGAACTGTAGTTATTAATGGTAATGAATTAAGAATTATCGAAAACACTGCAAACCTTAATTTAACCAATATTGTATTTACAAATGCAAAATCAAGTGTTGCTTCAGTACTTTCAGATGACGGAAATACTATCATTACCAATTGTAGTTTCTATTCAAACAAAGCTACCTCTACTTCTGGAGGTAACCTTATTAACAATAAAAAAGGAACAATGGTAATCGATAACTGTGACTTCTCTGAAAATGTTGCTTCAAGAGGAGTTATTGGTTCACAATCTGGAACCGAATTATTAATTAATAATTCTGAATTCATTGGAAATGACATGACTTCCTTAGCAACTACATATGGTATTATTTATTCAACTTCTGCAGACACTGTAGTTGAAAACACTGTATTCAGAAATAACAAGGCTAAAATCGGTGGAGCAATATACGCCACCAGAGCTACCTCTTCAACTACTGGAACTTTGGAAATAAATAACTGTACATTTGACAACAATACTGCTTTACAAGGTCAAGGTGGAGCGATATTTGCTGGAAGAACTCCAACAACAATCAAGGATTCCACATTCACCAACAACCAGGCTATCAGTGGTTCATATGCTAAAGGTCAAGGTGGAGCAATTTATCAGACTATTGATGATACAAAATCAACAATGAGCATTGACAACTGTGTATTCGTAAACAACACAGCTGGTGATACAGGTTCTGCAATTTATGTAAATACCGATCAGGGAACATTTGACATTGCAAATTCAGTCATCATCAACAAAGAAGGTGACGACAGTTATGCAATAGACAAAAAGGATAAGGCAACCACTGTCATTACTGCTGACAACAACTACTGGGGTAATAATACAAAAGCTAACGTTGACATTAGTGAAGACAGTAAAATTACCTTGGATGTGACTGTTGAACCTAAAGATGCAGTTGCAGGTGATGAAATTACAATCACTGCAGTATTCTCAAGTGAAATTCCTGACGGTGTGGAAGTAGGATTCACTTCAGACTCAGGTAAATTAAATGAGGTTGTTTTAAGCAAAGGTAAAGAAATCACATTCAAATACACTGTAGATGAAGCTGATAAAGAAATCCTTGTTTCATTAGCTGGCGTTCCTCAATTCACCTTGCTCATCAGTGAAATTCCAGATGTAATCTATGTATCTCCTGAAGGTGACGATGCAAACGATGGATCTATGGAAAATCCTGTAAAAACATTGGCACATGCAATTGAAATCGCTAAAAAAGGTCAAATCGTTCTTTCAGAAGGCACCTATAAAACCGGTGATTTGGGAATCATTTCCAAAGACTTAAACATTACCGGTGAAGGAAAAGTTGTAATCGATGCGGATAACAGCAACAGAATCCTTTATGTCGGTGAAGATGCAAAAGTTGTTCTTAAAAACCTAATCATGATTAACGGTTTCAAAGCTGATGAAAGTGGTGCATTATTAGGAAACTCAAACTATTTAACCTTAATTAACTGTACATTAGCTAATTCCACAGCTGGTGAATTTAATGGTGGAGCAATTTACAATGTAGGTTATTTAACAGTAATTAACTCAACTATTGCAAACAACACTGCTAAACTTGGTGGAGCAATTTACTCTGGAAATAGTCTTGCTAAAGGAGCAACAATTGTCATTGAAAATTCTGTAATTGAAAACAACATTGCTAATGGTAACGACAACAATGGTGGTGGAGCTATTTTCGCTCAACAAATTGCAGGAATGACCATTGACAACACTACCTTCAAGGACAATAAGGCATTGACCACTTCAAGCGGAGGAGCCATATTCGTTTCACACTCCGAAGCTGAAATGAAAATCACAAACTCTGAATTCATTGCAAACCATGCTAACGGTAAAGAAGGCACCGGTGGTGGAGCTATTTACATGGCTGGAACATCAAACTATGAAAGAAAAGGTAAATTAACCATTTCAGATACATTATTTGAAAACAACACTGCTGATGCAAACGGTGGAGCAATATACGCAAGAGCTACTACAGTCAATGTTGAAAAATCAGTGTTCATCAACAATGCAGATGAAAACGGCATTGCAGTTTACGGATATAAAACAGAACAAACTTCCCCTTCAATGACTGCCAATAAGAATTGGTGGGGAACCAATGATGATCCAAAAGAATTCATTGGAGGTAACAGCAATTACAAGCCTACCATGAACAATTGGGCTGTCTTAACAATAACCAACGACACTGAAATCAAGGACGGAAACACTGTTAAATTGACTGTTACAATCGACAGCTACACTGACGGTGAAACCGTGACCAAATTGGACTCACCAATCAAAGTGTCCATGCCAGTCACCATCTCCACAAACAAGGGAGATATTGAAGGTGTGTTAACTGATGGTGAATTCACTTACGATTTAGATGCAACAGGCATCAAGTTCATTTCCGCTAATGTTGGTGGCGTTGAAGAAGTTTTATTTGCAAATACTGTGGATACAACTATCTCTATTGAAGATGTCACTGCTTCAAAAGGTGATGAGATCGAATATACCGTAACAGTAACATCAGCTGACGGAACAGTTGTCAACAAGGGTATTGTTGAGTTATACTTCGACAGTGAACTTGTTAAAACAATGGATGTCATTGATGGCGTTGCTAAAGATAAAGTATTCATAACCAAAGAGCCTGGTAAATACAATATAACCGCTAAATATATTGATGAAACCGCTCAATTTGCAAACAGTGAGGAAAACAAGACCTTAACAGTATCTGGAATAAACAATATAGTTACACCTGAAAACTTCCATAATTTCTTTGATGAAAACGGAGTTTTAAAAGAGGATGTTCCATTTGATGAAATCATATTTAAAGGAACCTTCGACAACCTTGGTGTAATCACAATTAATGATGAAATCAAATTGACAGGTGACGGCGCAGTATTCAACAACGCTTCATTCAAACTCAATGGAGACAATATTGAATTATCCAATGTGGCTATCGTATTGGATAAAAACTTTGCTGAAACCGACGGTGCTGCAGTTTATGTAGGTGGAGACAACGTTGTTCTTTCAAACAACAACATCACATACAATGCTCCAGACAACGTTCAAAGCTATGCGATTTCTGTAGACGTTGCGGATGATGTAAAAATCATTAACAACAACATCAACTACTCAGCTAAATCAGACGGCAACGTTAAAACAATCGCTATCAATGCAGTTGACTCAGACAATCTTGTTGTTGAAGACAACGTATTAAATGCAAACATTCCATCTGTAGACATTGATTATTCCGCTTTCCCAACTATAGAATACAACTCCCAAGGAGTTCACATTGAAAACAGCGACAACGTATCATTCAATAAGAATGACATAACTGTCAACTATAATGATGCAACAGGTTATGATGACACCATCTATGCAGTACACTTTGACAACAGCGACGATTCAAGAATCACAAACAATGCAATTGAATTGAACGGTCATAAACATGCATACGGATTAGTTACCAATGATTGTGAAAACATCACAATTTCCGGAAACGACATCAAATCCAATTCCGATGATCATTATGCTGCTGGTCTTCAAGTTGGCGGAGAATCAACTGCTGTTGTGGACAACAACAACATTTCCGCAAAAGCAAAAGATGTCACATATCCAGTATACCTTGATGACTGGGAAAATGACGGTGAAGTGAACCTCACCAACAACCACATCAAAGGTGAATCCGATACTGTATATGGCGTATATGTTGAAGAAAACAAGACATTAATTGCTGGAAACACAATAGATGCTGAAGGAAACCATGTTTATGGTGTTGTAACTCACCAAACTGATGCTGTGATTGATTCAAACAACATCACTGCAAATGGTAAGGATGTTGGAGATATTGTATCACCTCAAAGTGGTGTGGATGAGAATACCACAGGAATAATCGTCAGTGAAGGTAGTGCTGAGATTACAAACAATAATGTTGTAACTACTGGAAAATCCACTATTGCGGCTATAAATACCAATGCAACTATTAAAAACAATGGATTGACTGCTAATGGAACAACTGCGGATAAAAGTATTAAAAACATCAACTCCAATGTTGTTACAGAAGGCAACACTGCTGCTTATGAAAAATCTGAAAACACTACTCCTGCTAAAAAGCCTGTGATCAAAATCACCGCTAAAAACAATGCAAAAGTTGACTATGGTTTCGGATACAAGGTACGTGTAACTCAAGACGGAAAATCCGTAGGTGCCGGTAAGGTTGTAACTCTTAAGATAGCTGGAAAAACATTAAAAGCAAAAACCGATAAGAACGGTTATGCTACTTTCAATTTAGCAGTTAAACCTAAAGCATATGCTGTTACTGTAACCTACAACAAGGTTTCACAAAAGTATAAGGTAACTGTTAAAAATGTTATTAAAGCTAAAAAATTGAAAGTTAAAAAATCAGCTAAGAAACTTAAGGTTAAAGTGACTTTAAAAACATCTGCTAAAAAGCCAATTGCTGGTAAAAAGGTCATTCTTAAAATTAAAAGTAAAAAACTTAAAGCAAAAACCAACAAGAAAGGTGTTGCTAAGTTTAAAGTTAAAAAGAATGTTCTTAAAAAACTCAAAGCAGGTAAAAAATACAAATATAAAGTCATCTACGGAAAAGACAAAGTGAAAAAGACTTTAAAAGTTAAAAAATAGGGATTTTTAATCTCTATTTCTTTTTTTATTTTTTTTGGAGGAATGAAATTGGTTAAATATCATGAAATATTGTTGATTGCTGTATTGCTTGTGATATTTCTTGTTCCGTCAAGTTATGCGGCAGATAACCAGACAAGTGATATAATTGAAATTGAAGATTATCAAGCGACAATTTCTATAGGTGATGAAGATATTTTGGCTGCGAACAACGACTATTACTTTAACTCATCACTTGAAAACGATGATGGTGATGGATCTTCTCAAAATCCATATAAATATTTAACTGCAGATAGAATTAAGGGAAATTGTAATATTTATTTATCTGATGGTGAATATGCATTGGATGATTCAAAATCAATCGAAAAAGTTAACATTATCGGATCCAACCCTACAAAAACCATTCTTAAATACGATGGTGTTGGATTTAAGGTAAATTCATTCTTATCATTAACTAATGTAACATTGACAGACATGTCAATAACTAATTATGGAAGCCTTGACGCTACAAACGTCATTTTTAATTGCGGTTATGGCAGTAAGGCAGATAGTTACGGAAACAATTATGGTGGTGCAATATATACGTCCGATGAAAACACCAATTCCAAGGTAACTATCATAAATTGTACATTCAACGAAGGATATGCCGTTTATGGCGGTGCGATTTACATGGGTGCAGGTTATTTGAGCGTAACTGATTCTGATTTTATCAATAACTATGCATATAACTATGGAGGTGCTATCGCCTGTGAAAACATGTTGAATGTAACAATTTCAAAATCAAGATTTATTAAGGATTATTCCATTGAAGATGCGGGAGGTGCAATATATATAAAATCCTCTCCTCTCACAATAAATAACTGTGATTTTATAAACTGTTCCTCAACATTTGGGGGAGCTATTACAACTCTTAATGGGGATGTGAGATTAAATCGTATTAATGCTTTCAATAATTCCGCAAAATGGGATGGTGGAGCTGTTTATCATATGTACGGCAAGTTCTATTCCACATATGGAAATTACAATAACAATTCCGCTAGAAATGGTGGAGCATTGTATATCGATAACTCTTCAGACTTATTGCTTATATCCAACATATTTGAAAGCAATAATGCAAATGTTCAGGCAGGAGCAATATTTTCCATTTTAAACAACCTGCACATGTCCTTAACTGGAAATACATACAGGAATAATAAAGCCCCACTGAATAACGATTATTTGGATACCTCAGACCTGAACACCAATATTGGAAATGGAAATTATACAAATTATATTATGGAAGATGTGGAAATCACTGATATTCCAAGCTATTACAACCTTGTTGAAAATGGATATGGAACAGTGGTGAAAGATCAGCAATCCAGTGGAAATTGTTGGGCATTTACTGCAATGGCGGTTTTAGAGTCCTGCCTTAAAAAAGCAACAGGTAAGGAGTTTGACCTGTCAGAAGAAAACATGAAAAACCTCATTGCATTGTATTCTGATTACGGTTGGAAAATGAATACCAATGAAGGAGGGTATGATTCAATGCCTTTCGGATATTTTGCAAGCTGGATGGGTCCAGTCAATGAGTCCTCAGACATGTTTGATGACAAGTCAGTTTTATCCCCTATTTTAAACAGCATATTGCACATTCAAAATATTTTGCTCTTGAAAAGGGATAATTATACAGACAATGATGCAATAAAAACTGCAATAATGAAATACGGTGCTGTTGGAACTTCCATTTACTTTGACACTTACTACCTTAACAATGGAAAGGACTATTTCACTTGGGCATTGTACCCATCAAACCATGCGGTGACAATTGTCGGATGGAACGACACTTACTCAAGAGAGAACTTCTACTTTGGAAGCTATGCTGCAGGTGACGGTGCATGGATCGTCAAGAACAGCTGGGGGCCTAATTGGGGAGACAATGGATATTTCTACGTTTCCTATTATGATGAATCCTTTGCAAAGCCTGGCGTTGAAGGAATAGCTTACACATTTGTGTTGAATGAGACTGTAAAATACGATAAGAATTATCAATATGACATTGCAGGAAAAACCGATTACCTGCATGACGACAGAACCCAAGTGTGGTACAAGAACAAGTTCACAGCAACCGACAACGAGATATTGTCAGGGGTTTCAACATACTTTGAAAAATTGACCAACTGGACATTTTCAGTTTATGTGAATGGTGTTTTAAAAACAACAAAAAGCGGAATCTCAAATGCAGGATATTACACTTTCCATTTGGATGACATTGTGCCTTTGTATGTTGGTGACATCTTCGAGATTGTATTCAACACCACAAGCGATAAGCTATCAAGCGTTCCAATTTCTGAAATTCAATTACTCAATAAGGCAATATACTTCCCTGAAATATCCTATGTGAGCTATGACGGAGAGTCCTGGCAGGACTTGTTCTATTTGCAAAAGACATATGCACTACATACATACAAGTCTCAGGTTGCATGCATAAAGGCATTCACAGTATTGGCAGATTACAATACAACCACCAAAATCAGCGTCAACAATTCAAGCATTGAAATAATTGTTGTTGACCAATTCAATAATCCAGTTAAAAATGGGAAAGTTTGCGTTAGTTTCAACAATGTCTCCCAAACATTAAAATTAAATGAAGGCAAGGTTGAAGTGCCATTCTCTTTGGTTGACGGAATCTATGACATCAATGTGGATTATCAAGGCAAAAACTATAACTCTTCCCACGGGAGCCATGTGCTTGAAATCTTGTTGGATGTTAAATTGCCTGAAAACGGTGTTTACACATACAATTCAAAATACGGAATTGTCTTGACTGATCAATTCGGCAATCCTATTGCAGGAAAAACCGTGATAGTTGATGTAAACAACAAGCAATATAAATTAAACAGCGGAAAAGATGGTGCGATGGCGTTCAATATTGTTTTGAATGTTGGTAAATATGTCATAAAAGTCATCAATCCTACTGATAATGAAAGCTTTTCTAAAAATATTGAGATTGTTCCACGCTTATCAGACAATAAGAATGTTGTCATGTACTATGGAGCAAACAATGTCTATAAGGTCAGGGTTCATGGCGATTACGGAGATGCTGTCAAGGGGCAATTGATAAAAATTATCATTGGCGGAAAACCATATTCTGCAAAAACAGACAATAACGGTTTTGCAAGCGTTAAATTGAATAAACTTGCAGCTAAAACTTATGCTGTCACTGTCAGCTACAAAGGCTTTAAAGTGTCCAACAAGATACAGGTTAAGCCTACATTGACCGCTAAGAACAAATCAATCAAAAAGGGCAAGACCTTAAAGTTCACTGCAAAGCTTGTTAACTCTAAAGGAATTCCTTTGAAGGGCAAAAAGATAAAATTCAAAATCAAAAACAAGAAATATTCCGCAAAAACAAATAAAAAGGGAATTGCAAAGATTAAGGTTAAAAAGCTAAAATCAGGCAAGTATACAATTAAAACAAGTTATGGCAAAATTAAAATCTCAAATAAAATCACTGTAAGGAAATAAAGATATATTTTATTTCCATTTTTTTTTAATTTTTAAATGCTTATTGTACAAAAATTCAAGTTATTTTCAAAACTTTTATATTATATTAAAGTGTTAATTTTATACTATAATTACAATTTTGTGATGATATAATGAAAGTGACATTCTTAAATCCTCCACAAACAAATTCAAAATATAAATTCTTAGGTGTTGTAGCACCGTCCTTGGGGATAGGTTATATGGCTGCAGTTCTAGAACAGCATGGCATTGATGTTGACGTTTTGGACGCTTCAGCATTGGAATTGACCTATGATGAGATTGGAGAGGAAATCCTAAAAAGAAATCCTGATATTGTCTCCATAAGTGCATTGACTCCTACAATTGGAGTTGCACTTGACTCTGCCGATAAGATCAAGCAGGTTAAACCTGACACCGTTGTGGTGTTGGGAGGTTACCATCCAACTTTTGAATTTGAAAGCGTCTTGGCGGAACCAAGCGTTGATGTTGTTGTTAGAGGAGAAGGAGAATACACATTCCTTGAACTTGTCCAGACAATTGATGATGATGGTGATTTAAGGAATGTTCAAGGATTGGCTTTTCATGATGAAAATGACGGTTCTTTGGTATTGACTCCCGACAGACCAGTCATTGAGGATTTGGATGAGCTTCCTTTCCCGGCATTTCATCTGTTCCCTATGGAAAAATATAGGATTTTAAACATCACAACTAATGTCGCAACAATCATTACGACCAGAGGATGCCCTATGCAGTGTTCATTTTGCTCATCAGCTGCTCTTCATGGCCATAAGCTCAGAAGAAGATCCTATCAAAACGTTGTTGATGAGGTGCAATTGCGCCTTACTGAAGAAAACATCGATACGATTGCATTCATGGATGACACTTTTACACTGAATAAAAGGTTTGTATATGACTTTTGTGCTGAAATCAAAAGAAGGAACCTTAAGTTCTGGTGGGGATGCACTTCCCGTGTGGACACATTGGATGAGGATTTGCTTCAAACCATGAAGGATGCGGGATGTATTACAATTTTCATTGGTGTTGAAAGCGCAGACCAACAAATGCTTGAGAAGATGAACAAGAACATCACAGTTTCAAAGACCGAAAACGCATTCAAGCTAGCACGCAAGGTCGGAATAAGAACAATAGCATCCTGTGTGATAGGCATGCCTGAAGACACTCGTGAAAGCATGAACCAGACCATTGCATTTGTTAAGAAGTTAAATCCAAGCTATGCGTTGTACAGTTTGGCAACCCCTTATCCGGGCACTCGCTTTTACAATGAGACATTCAAGAAAAATCTGATCAATATCAAGGATTGGTCCAAGTACACCCTTCTCAATCCTGTTCTCGAAACCATAGACTGCACAAGCTCTGAACTCAGAAGCATTCAGAAGAATGCTTTTCTTAAATTCTATTTAAGGCCTGGTTATCTTATAAGACAGGTTTCCACAGATGGTTTGGTTCTTTTAAAGACTATTTTTGGTGTTGCAAGGCAAATAATTTCCAAACAGACCAACGGAAATACTGACTATAACAAGACCAATGTGAACAAGGGAAAATAATTAAATTTAGTAATAACTAAATTTTATTCTTATTTTTAGCAATAACTAAATATTTGCTTATTTTTTAGTTAAAACAAAATTTTTAACCGAATAATTTATATATCATCAATTCTTAAATAAGTTTAATTGAAATTAACTGATTTAACTAGGAGTTGTATGAATATTATTGAAAAAGACACCAATGCTCAAAGGGTTTTCCTGAGCGAAAATTCTATTGATGTCGTTGAAATTTTGCAGAATCATTATCCATATATCTGTGATTCCATTAAAAAAGAGGAATTCATCTTAAAATATCATGAATGCAATCTATTTAAGGAACTTGTTTTTGATAATAAGGTGGTTGGTTTCTGCACATATGATTTTTCAAGGGAATTCATCACCGCTGCTTTAAACAATATCTACGTTTTGCCGGAATATCGTGGAAATGGACTTTTCTTATCTGAAATCCTAAAGACTATGGAGGAGCACAACAAGCCAAGCATCATGGAACCTACACGTCTTGTTGTTGAATTGCTGATAAAGTATGGTTTCGCTTCAAAGATCAATGATGATATTGTTGCAAGTGCATTGGAATTTGTTGTTCCGGGCGATCACGTTCTTTCAAACACAGATTATGACAATGAGGAGCTTTCAACACATTTTTATGACTTGAGCGTATGCAGCAGCATCCATATTCTAGATGCGAACAAAAAGCATATTGCATACAGTGCCCCCTTGAACTATGATATAATGCATTATGGATGCTTGAAGGAAATTGACGGTGAGTATATTGATGGCATCATTGAATTTTTTGGTGATAATGATGTTGAGATAATGAATTCCGTTTTGAAGCTTGAGGAAAATCTTCCAATCAAAAACTACACTCTGGAAGAGGTCATTGGAGATGATGATAATTTTTCAGTATACATCGAGTCCCTCATTGATGACGCTCATGTTACCCATAGCAAGGCCTTGGAGATAAAGCAGCAAATTAAAGAGGAATATGGGGCGGGAATGATATTAAATGAGTCATTGATGATTCGTCTTGCATATCTTTTTAATGAAAATCCATTGCCTTCAATAACTTCCCATGAAGAGACATGCCCGTATTGCAATATGCCAATCGATGACCATGACAGGTTCTGTCATTTCTGTGGCATTAATTTGGAATATGATCCAAACAAGATGGAAGAGTACTTGTTTAATTCACTCAATACACATAAAAGTGAATTTGAGGAGGATATTCGATTCGTTGCTTATAAGTTCTTAAAGCTCATTGAAGAAAAGATTGAATTGGAATATTCAATATATACCATAGAGAATAATTACAATGTCAATTGGAAAACTTTGAATGTGTTTTTGATGAAAAACAATTACTTTGTTGACAATGATATCACAGATGAGGGTCATGAATTCCTAGACAACCATCCTCTGAACTTTTGGGAAAAGTATCATATGGACATTGTGGACTATACTGATTTTGAAAATTATTTTTATGAGCATGCTGATTTAAATCCAATTGAGATTTGTCTAAATTACTTAAAACAATTTGATGATGATGAGTTTATTTTAGAAATAATGCAGAATATTGAGAATAATTAACATTAGTTCAATTTTAATTATTTTTTTTATATTTTTTTCTAAAATTAAATTTTTTGGAGTGTTTTTTTAACACATGTTCATTTTTTCATCTTATTTTTTGAAAATAGTTAATATTTGAACTCAAAATTAAATTATAATCTTTTTATATTATTAAAATCAATATTAATGTGTACATGATAAGTTTTTCTGACTTATAATGAAAATTTAATATGTATAGGAAATATGGGTTGATAATAAATGAATGAAAAAATGAGATTAGGTTTAATTGCAGCTGTTTCAATTATACTCCTTTTTGTTTTATCATTATGGATTTCAACAACACCAGCAGACGCTGATAATTCCGTAAGATTCGGTATCTTGACTTTATTACCTCCTCTTGTTGCTATCGCTTTAGCATTCATAACAAAAGAGACTATATTGTCATTATTTATCGGTGTTTTTGTTGGGGAATTCATGTTATGTGCAAATGATTTAAACATTATTTCCACTATTATCAATGCATTCTTGAACTTAGGTGCTCAAGTCATCTCCTGTATGGCTGACCCTTGGAATGCAGGTATTATTCTTCAATGTTTACTCATTGGAGGTATTATCCAATTAGTAACAAAAATGGGTGGAGCAAAAGCTCTTGCGGATGCATTCGCTAAAAGAGCAGACACTCCAAGAAAGGCTCAATTATTTACTTGGGTTTTAGGATTATGTGTATTTTTCGACGATTATGCAAACTCCTTGATTGTTGGTCCTATCATGAGACCAGTTATGGACAAACTTAAAGTATCTAGAGAAAAATTAGCGTTTGTAGTAGACGCAACTGCAGCTCCTGTAGCGGGAATTGCAATCATTTCAACTTGGATTGGATTAGAAATCAGTTTGATTGCGGCTGGTTTCCAATCAGTCGGCGTAACCAATGTAACTGGATTCGGTATTTTCTTACAAACCATTCCATACAGATTCTACAATATATTTATCTTAATATTCATTGTAATTTCTGCACTTACATTATACGAATTTGGTCCAATGAAAAAAGCAGAACAAGCAGCACGTGCTAGAAAAGAAGATGAAGAAATCATTGTTCCATCAGCACCAGGTTTTGATGAAGTTCAACCTGTTGAAGGAATCAAATTATCCGTTTGGAATGCTATCATTCCTATTGGAACATTGATTATTGGTGCATTAATTGCATTCTACTGGAGTGGATACACTACTATCTTAGGTGGAGAAGATCAAGCATTAATCACTTTAATGAAAACTTCCCCATTGTCATTTGACGGTATCTTCCAGGCATTATCTCAATCCGATGCTTCTGTAGCATTGTTCCAAGCAGCGCTCCTTGCTTCCATTGTAGCAATAGTAATGGCAGTCGGTGAACAAATCTTAACCATTGAAGATGCAATATCTGAATGGATTGGAGGTATGAAAACCATTGTTATTACCGGTGTAATCTTACTTCTCGCTTGGTCCTTAGGTGGAGTTATCGGTGAAGTAGGTACTGCTGACTATTTGGTAGGTGTTTTAAGTAGCACTATCCCTGCATGGATTGTTCCAGCTTTAATCTTTGTTTTAGGTGCTTTGATTTCATTTGCGACAGGTACTGCATACGGTACCATGAGTATCTTGATGCCATTGGCTATTCCTTTAGCTTGGGCAGTAAGTACTGGTGACATGAACTTTACAATCGTTTGTACAAGTGGTGTATTGACTGGAGCTATTTTCGGAGACCACTGTTCTCCAATTTCAGATACAACCATTCTCTCATCCATGGGTACAAGTTGTAACCACATTGATCACGTTCAAACACAAATCTACTATGCTATATTTGTTGCATGTGTAGCAATATTCATCGGATACATCCCAGCAGGATTAGGAGTCCCATGGTTCATCTGTATCCCTGTAGGTATTGTTGTAATGTTCATAGGACTTAGAATATTAGGTGAAAAAGTCGATTTTGAAGAAGTTGAGGAAGCCTCCTCATAATCTTCATTATTTTTTTTAATTTTTAAAATATTTAGGCATACCTAAATTTATATACTATTTTTGATAAATCATTAAGTATGGAAAAGGATACTCACTTGCCGCTTTATGGCGTTGGACCGTTTCTGGTGGCGCCTGTAATAATCACTGCAATAATCGGATTGATATTAACTTTTTATGGGTTTATTCCTAAATATGAAATAATATCTTTAAATTGGCTATTAACAATTTTAGGAATCCTTATTGTAATATATGGAATATTCTTTTGGATTTCCGCGGTAAAATCAGACATTGATGACAACATAAAGGAAAATAAACTCATGACAACAGGAATATACGGGTTAGTAAGGCATCCCATTTATGCGGCATTCCTGCACATTTCAATCGGTTTGATTTTGATATCAAACAATGTCCATCTGTTTTTTCTGCCAATAATCTATTGGATATTTTTGTCAATGATGTTGAAAAGAACTGAAGAAAAGTGGCTGGTCGATTTGTACGGTGAGGATTACATTAATTATTCAAAGGAAGTCAACCGATTCTTCCCGAAGCTGGTGAAATAATGGGATTTTTTGACAACATGAGAAAACCGAAAGGAAAACTAGGAAACCTGCAATTGAAATCAATGAACAAGGAACACACTCCAGTGTCACTATGGGGATTGAAGCATTTGGACATCAAGCCGGATGATGTTATACTTGATGTCGGATGTGGCGGTGGAATAAATATCAACAGGATGAGTAAAAAGGCCAAAAAGGTCTATGGTGTTGATTACAGTATAGAAAGCGTTAAACTTTCACGCGAAGTCAATATGCAAGAGATATACGACGGCAAGGTGGAAGTCGTTAAGGGTGATGTTCAAGATCTTCCTTTTGATGATGAGTCATTTGACATAGTCACTGCATTCGAGACAGTCTATTTCTGGCCAAACATTGAAAAATGCTTCGGTGAAGTGAAAAGAGTTTTAAAGCCTGGAGGTATATTTCTAATAGGATTGGAATCCAACGGGTCAGATAACATGATTATGAAACTATCTGAAAAATTCATTGACATGATAGTATATAATGATGAGGAAATTGAAGGATTTCTTAAAAACAACGATTATTCCAAAATCACTGTGTATCTGAGGGATGGAAAAAATAAGGAAGAGGTTGTAAAAGAGAGTGGAGGGCAAACTCGAAGGATTTCGGATGATTATGATCATGTGTCACTTTCGGACAAGTTCGTCCAATGGATGACGGTTGTTGCTGAGAAGTGAATTTTCTTAATTAAACTTTAAAAATAGGATGAAGAAGGTCATTAAATTCCGGCCTTCTTCATTAAAAATTAACTTTTTTTATATTATTCAATTATTTTTCAAGGACAGCTATGTAGTCCATCTGTTTTCTTAGATATGGAAGCCATGTAATGATTCTTAGGTATGGCCTGTAGACATTGACTCCTTCAAACAGGCTAACGTCCCTAATCCATTTGAAGTTAGGGTTAAGGTTGGTCAATTCATGGCCCTTTTCAACGCCCCAAATGAATTTGGCATCAGTGTCTTCCACAGATTCCTCTTTTACGCTGTTGACTGATACTGGGGGCATGATTTCCATAAACACTGTGCAGCTGTTGAAATTTCTATCGATAATGTTTAGTATGTCGACAACATCATTCTGGTTCAGATACATGGTGATTCCCTCAAGAATTATCAGGACATCATTTCTTATCTTAATCTCATCTGCCCAGTCAGGGTCCATGGCGGAGTAGGCCAATGTTTTAACCCTTTCGTCATCTTCGATGTATTTCAACCTGTATTTTACTGAATTTTCCAAATCGACATTGTACCAGTTTATCAATCCGTTGTCAAGCCTGTTGAAGCTGGTGTCCATGCCAGAAGCAAGGTTGACTATTGTGCATTCCGGGTGGCTTTTGATGTAGTCGCTTACCATCCGGTCTAATACGATTGTTCTTCCGATGGTTCCCATCTGCATAAGTTTGTCCTTTTCGGCTATTGAGAAATCGTAATCAACTTTAGAAATTACTTCAATAGCTTTTGAGTCATAAAATACGTGATTTTTTTGTTGGGAGTGTTTTGCCTTTGCAAATAATGTCAAAAGCATTGTTTTTTCTACACCTTCTAAATTCATAAGTATTCCTCCTAATTATTTTTTGGTATATATTTTATAGTTGGAGGGTATACTATATAAATTTTTAGGTATACCTAAATTTTAGTAGTATTCACAGATATTTTTATAAGTGCAATATCTGCATAAAAATTGTGGTTTCGCTTCAAAATTACCTTTATTGACTTCATTTCTCACTTTGTAGAAAGTGTCAATTGCCTCATCAATTTCTCTTGTGTGTAAAAACTTACGCTTGTTTTCCTCATCACACACATCAAGAAGCCTTAAACGACCATTTTTTGTGAAGAAAACTCCCACAGTTGACACGTTTTTCTCATAAACGTTTTCAACAAGCAGCTTGTAGTAGCATAGCTCACGACGATATTTAGAAAAAGAGTTTGAGTTTCCGGTCTTGTAGTCAATAACAACCAAATCGCCGTTTTCATCCTCAAGGATTATGTCGCAGATGCCTGAAAAGCGATGTTCCTCGTCAATGAGATACTCTTCCTGGCTGTAAAGCTTATAGTCATTTTCAATAAACATCTCCCTGAAAAATGACCCCAAATTTTCAATGTGGTTGGTCAGGTCATAGCCAAAATCCAACTCATAGGCAATTCTGACAAGCTCATTGTCTATATCCACATCGTCTAAGTCATCACCGAACTCTTCTGAAAACTTTTCGGCTATTAGGTGAACGTCACTTCCCAAAGCCATGTATTTGTTCGGCTCTGATTCAATTTCATCTATATACTGGAATTTAAACTCCATTGGGCATTTCAAGTAAGAATTAATTTTTGATTTTGATAGCTTCATAATATTTTGTCCATTAGTCTTTTAATTTTCCTTTCTTTATTGTAGCTTTCAACACATGACTCAAATTTGTTTGCGTTTTTGGATTTTATGGCACACTTAAACATGTGTTTGTATTTTGGATTTAATTTATCTTTAAAGTAATCATCATTTTCCCATTTGTCCTTGCTTTCAAGGTAGTCTTTCTTGATTTTTTCAAATAACTCCTCTTTTTGGGATGAATCGGCATTCTTGAATATGTTATAGATATTGTTGAATATCCTGTAATATAACTCTTTTTTATGCTTTTCATGATTGAATCGGACGCATAAATCAATCAGCAAATTGGAAATTTCTATTGTGTCAAGAGATTTCACTGTAATTGGGGTTGTAGTTGAGTCTTCTCTTTTGCGTCGATTATATAAGAATTTATCATAGAAATAAACTTTTTCAGCCTTAAAAAGTGCATGTGTGAAAAATACATTGTCTTCAAATAGCAGTCCTTCAGGAAACCTTATGTCTTTAATCAGCTCTCTTTTAAAAAAGCATCCTGGTGGACAAACGCAAAGGTCAAGTGCAATCTTGGATATGTCTTCATAACAGAAGGTATTTTCTCCAACGGCCGCTTTCAGATATGGCATATTGTAGTAATCATCATCAATGATCTCTTTTGTTTTGTCATTGAAGTTACTAATCTGGAATATGATAAAGTCAGTGCCTTTTCGAATGCTCAGGTCATGTAATTCCTCAAGGGCAGTCAACTCAAGATAGTCATCGCCATCTATGAAATACACATACTTTCCTGCTGCATATTCCAATGCTTTGTTTCGTGCAGCTCCTGCACCCTGATTTTCCTGTTCGATTATTCTAATTCGGGAGTCACGATTGGAGTGTTCTTTCAGTATTTCTAGGGATTTGTCTGTTGAGCCGTCGTCAATGCAGATTATTTCAATGTCTTCAAATGTCTGATTGGAAATGCTTTCAAGACATTCGCTGAGATAATCTTCTATATTATAAACCGGAAGGATAACAGATATTTCAACCATTAAAACGGACTCCATTTTTTTAGTTTAGATTTAACATTGTCATTTTTCAGACTGGCTATTTCATCTTTATAATGTGTATTTTCTTTTTTAAGTTTTTTAAATTTATTTTCAAGATGATATTTTTCCATTGACAGGTCAAATGCCTCAGGTGACTCGTAGCGTGTGATGTTTTCAAACAGTGCTTTTGAGAACTCATCAATCTTTTCGAAATCAATGTCTTTTTCATATTCTCCCTTTTTAGATTCGAAATCCCTTTTCATTTCATTGAAAAAATACTCCTTGTTTTCAATGTTTATTTGACTGTAGCGATAGTGGCATCCGTTGATTTTGGAGACAAATAGGCTTTCCTTAAATTCATCGTACAATCCTTTCTCTTTCAATAGGGCTTCAATCTTATTGAATACAATTATTATGTCACTATGCCTTTCATTGGAGGATGAAATGATGGAATCATCTCTGATTCTTTTATAGTATAGGCATTTGTCGTAAAAATAAATTCTTTTTGCATCAAAGATGTAATTGATGAAGAAAATGTTGTCCTCAAATATCACGCTTTCATCAAATAGGACATTCACTATCAATTCTCTTTTAAAGAATTTGGTATAAACGGTCACATCAACCCTGAACAGATCATCCTTAAAGTCATTGTAGGTCAAAATGCTGTTTTTGTTTAAAAAGGGCATGTTTGAATAATCATGGTCCATCTCATTTGTCTTTTCATCGAAATTGACCAGTTTAAATATTAGCAAATCAAGGTTTTTGTCTTTTGCCATGCCATGCATTTCACTCAATGCGTTTTTCTCAAGATAATCGTCGCTGTCAGCAAAATAAATATAGTTTCCAGAGGCATGGCTCAATCCTTTGTTTTTTGCAGCTCCAACTCCTTTATTTTCCTGGAAAAATAGTTTCACACGTGAATCAAGTCTTTCATATTCCTTTAAAATGTTTGGCGTGTTGTCTGTTGAACCGTCATCTACACAGATTACCTCAATGTCATTAAAGCTTTGAGTGATGATGCTGTCCAAGCATTCATTCAGATATTTTTCAACATTGTAACATGTAATGATAACGGAAATTTCGACCATAAATGCACCTTTTTAAAGACTTACGACAATAATTATTTTAATGTTTAATGTATATATTATTAATTGCAATTAATTTAATTGGAGAGTAGAAAAGAATGAAAATTATAGCACTTCAAGCAAGTCCACGTAAAGGTGGAAACTGTGACGTATTAATGGATGAAATGATTAAGGGAATTGAGGAAAACGGTGGAGAAGTAGTCAAATACTTCCTTGAAAACTGTGACATTGCAGCATGTAAGGCATGCATGTACTGTGCTGAACACCCTGAATGCGTAAGGGCTGACGATGGTAATGAAATCATCGACGCTTTGGTTGAAGCTGACGGCGTTATATTTGCAACCCCAATCTACTACGGTCAAATGACCGCTCAAGGTAAAACAATCATTGACAGGTTCTATGCAATCGGTCAAAACCCAGATAAGAGCTTATCTGGAAAAGCTGCATTGATTTTTACTGAAAACCAACCTGAAGGAACCTACGAGCAATACATCGAGCTCACCAAATTCTCACCATTCACATTCATGGGATATGAAGTGATTGGTCATGTAGATGCCGGTTCAGCAGGTCCTGCAGGTATCGTAGCTGAAGAGCAAGAGGACAAATTGAAAGAAGCATACGAATTAGGTTTAAAATTCTAAACCTATTTTCACTATTTTTTTTAAAATATCAATTGTTGATAATTACAACATTTATATAATATCGTTTCCATAATAATTAAACAAGTGATTTATTATGAAGTGCGAAAAACTAGTTTTATGTGAAGAATGGGATAAGGTTTTTCCAAAATCCGACAAGGTTCATCATGAAAAGGTGACATTTGTAAACAGATACGGAATAACTCTTGCTGCAGACTTGTACAAGCCATTGGATGTGGAAGGAAAATTGCCTGCAATTGCATGTTGTGGTCCGTTTGGAGCTGTAAAGGAACAAGTTTCAGGATTGTATGCACAAACATTGGCTGAAATGGGATTTTTAACAATAGCTTTTGACCCTTCATTTACAGGTGAAAGTGGAGGACAACCAAGATTCATGGCATCACCAGACATCAACACAGAGGATTTCCAGGCTGCAGTCGACTTTTTGGCAACAAACGACGATGTCGATGCAGAAAGAATCGGTATCTGCGGTGTGTGCGGATGGGGAGGAATGGCCTTAAATGCAGCAAGCATTGACACCCGTATCAAGGCAACTGTAACCTCCACAATGTACAACATGACACGTATCAACGCAAAAGGATATTATGATGCAGATGACAATGCAGATGCAAGATATGAGATGAAGGTCGCACTCAACAACCAAAGAACCGAAGACTATAAAAACGGAGAGTATGCAAGAGCAGGAGGAGTTATTAAGGAATTGACAGATGACTTGCCTCAATTTGTCGTTGACTATCATAACTTTTACATTAAGGAATTAGGTTATCATCCAAGATCTCCTGGATCAAACGACGGATGGAACGTGACTGGATGCATGTCATTCATTTCCCAACCTATTATTGCATATTCCGATGAAATCCGCTCTGCAGTGCTTATGATTCACGGTGAAAACGCTCATTCTCGCTATTTCACAGAGGATGAGTTCAAAAAATTGACTGGAGACAACAAGGAACTTGTGATAGTTCCTGATGCGGTCCACACTGACTTGTACTACAAGACAGACGTGATTCCTTTCGATAAGATTGCTGAATTTTAGAGTCTGTAAAATTTCATAGGCTTCTTTCAAATTTTATTTTTTTACACTTGAAATTTCACTTCGATGAAAATTCGTTCTAATTTTTCTTTAATTTCAAAATAAACAATTAAAAAATAGTAAATTACTTAAATAAGTGAGG
>NZ_JAGAXX010000050.1 GCF_017940815.1 Methanobrevibacter sp. | reverse complement strand
TGATTCCTATTTAAATTACTGCTCATAATAATTATTATAAGAAAATAACTATTTAAAAATTAATAAAAAAATAGCATACCCAACTTACAATTCATCCACAACTTACAGAAGTTGTGGTATTCTTGCATTATTAAGATAAAATAACATCTTTTAGATGTGGACTGCATAATGCCGGCCAAATTTGTATATTGAATGAGGATGCGTCAAAATTTGTTTTCAAATTTATCCTTATTCATTTTAAAAATCTATTTTTTTGATATATTCCTAAATATTATACAAAACACTTTTTTCATTAATTAATCATTACATTTAAAAAACAAAAGAAACTAAATTAATATTGTATAAATATTTTAGGGGACAAAAATTGTTAGATATAAAATTATTCAGAGAAAATCCAGAACTAATCATAGACTCTGAAAAGAAAAGATTTAGAGACACTGAGAATGTCGAAAAGGTAATCGAATATGACACCTTATGGAGAGAAGGCGAAAGAAAACTCAACTCCTTAAGGTCTGAGAAAAACAAATTATCAAAATCATTCAAAAAGGCAAAAGAAGAAGGCAATTTGGACGAGGTTATTGCAAGATCCAAAGAGGTTGCAGCGGAAATCAAGGAATTGACTGCAAAGAATGCCGAATACCTCAAGCTCAGGGATGACTACAGATACAAGGTAGGAAACATCATCGATGATGACGTGCCAATTTCAGACACTGAAGACGACAATGTGGTTGTTAGAACCTACGGTGAAATTCCTGAACATGATTTTGAACTCTTAAATCACGTTGATTTAATCAACAAGATTGACGGTGCAGACCTTGAGACTGCAGCTCAAATCGCAGGGGCAAGATTCTACTACCTTAAACGTGATATTTTGCACTTGAACTTGGCATTGATTCAATTTGCACTTTCAGAACTAGAAGCTGAAGGATACATCCCAATGCAGACTCCATTCTTTGTGAAAGGTGAAGTTGCAGCTGAAACTTCCGAATTGGGTGAGTTTGAAGAGACCTTATACAAGGTTGAAAATGAGGACATGTACCTTATTGCAACCGCAGAGCAAACCCTTGCGGCTCTTCACAGGGATGAAATCATCAATCCTGAAGACTTGCCTTTAAGATACTGTGCATTATCCACCTGCTTTAGAAAAGAGGCAGGTTCCCACGGAAAAGATACATTAGGTATTTTCAGGGTTCACCAGTTCGAGAAAATCGAGCAGTTCATCTACTCAACACCTGAAGATTCAAGAAACCAGCATGACCATCTTATGGAAGTCACTGAAAGAATCTATCAAAAGCTAGGCCTTCCTTACCAAATCATCGCTATCGTTTCATCAGCATTGAACGACAACGCAGCTATCAAATACGATTTGGAAGCATGGTTCCCAGGTTCCGGTGCATTCAGGGAATTGGTTTCATGTACAAACTGTAAAGACTACCAGGCTAGAAAAACCAAGACTCGTGTAGGTAGGGCAGGTTCTGGAGATGCTCAAATCTTGCACACATTAAACAGTACAGCTATTGCAACAGAACGTACAATGTGCTGTATCTTGGAAAACTATCAACAGGCTGATGGTAGCGTTAAGGTTCCTGAAGTGTTAGTCCCTTACATGAACGGAAAAACTGTTATCGAAGCTAAAAATAGATAATAAAATTATGGAGAGTAATATCTCCACAAAATCTTTTTTTTTTAAAGGTGCATTACATAGGCACATTGATGTATGCCCGATTATATCCTAAAATTGGACTGTATTCCGCATCACCATCTATTTTATCCATTTCCCTTGTGGTTTCGCTGGTGATTGGGTTTATCAGTTTTCCCTCATAAGTCAGGGTAATGGTTATTATCTCATCAATATTTGTGATTGTCACATCTATGCTTTCAATTTCCTCATCCTTCATGATGTTCATGACAATTTCCTCAATTGATGTTATGGCTGTTGATGATTTTTCATTGAGGGCATTTTCTATTTTTTGTATGAACACCTTTTTTTCAGCATTAAAGTAGCTGTCAGGGTCATTATTTCCTCTCATGTATGTCCATGTGATGGTGTTTGTATTTCTAAGCAGAAGTGCTGATTTAATTTTGTCCTTATTATTTTTCTGATATATCAATGAAACTGACCCGTACAAAATCAACGGCACTATGGAGTCTGTTGTAATGTACGCTCCAAAGGGCACATATGTAATTTATGAAAAGGTTGGAAACGATGAGTATGACTACAAGCTTAAAAAAATCAAGTCAGGATCTTTCTCCAGCCGTTTTGTTAACTTGCCTAAGTTAAGTGTGGGCGAACATATGTTGCGTATTGAGTACAAGGCAGCTAATGGATTCATATATAATCATGACTTTGATGTGGTTGTTTTCAAAAACTCCAATGGGTTTAAGGCAAGCGTATCTCCAAAGACTGTTAAGTACGGTCATGAATTCAAGGTTAAAATCACTTCACCTAAAATAAAAAAAATATGCGGACATTTTGGTTGATGGTTTGTACCCGGACATTTCAATAAGTATGAAAAAGGGTGTGGGTGTTGCGAAATTCCCTATCATGAGTGCCGGAAAACACAAGGTTACTGTAAACTTCCATTCAGGTAGCAAATTTTACTCAAAGACTTTCTATGTTACAGTTAAAAAGCCAACCTCATACATAACCCTTAATAAGGTTGCTGTTAAAAAATCCGCCAAGAAGGTTGTCTTGAAAGCAAAAATCAAAACCCCAAAAGGAAAAGCAATCAAGGGCAAAAAGGTAACATTCAAGTTCAAAGGAAAAACCTTTAAGGCAAAAACCAACAAAAAGGGTGTTGCGAAAGTTGCAATTAAAAAACCTTTATTGAATAAATTGAAAGTTGGCAAAACCGTCAAGTATAGTGCAACTTACCAGTACACAGTTACCAAATCAGCAAAAGTTAAAAAATAGGTTTATTTCCTATTTTTCTTATTTTTTTTAGTTTTATAATAATAATCATTATATTGTTAATCAAATATACATTAATTATAACAATATTTTGGGGAATTTTATGAAAACTGTTGTAATTAATGCCAGTCCGAGGAGAAAATGGAACACTGCACAAATCATGAAAGAGGCTGCAAAGGGTGCGGAATCTGTCGGTGCAGAAGTGGAATATGTCGATTTGTACAAGCTTGACTTGCATGGATGCATGAGCTGTCTAATATGTAAGAAAGAGGGCAAGGACAGATGCAAATGCTACTGGAAGGACGAACTGTCACCTTTGATTGAAAGGATTCTTGATGCGGATGCTCTGCTTATAGGTTCTCCGATTTACCTTTCAGAGCCAACAAGCCATTACAGGGCATTGCTTGAAAGATTAATATTTTGCATACTTTCCTATAATGACCACAGTTCATATTATGATGGCAAGGTTGATGTGGGACTTTTCTTTACAATGAACGCCCCTGAGGATTACTATGAAACAATGATGAAGGAATACCTTGAGTCTTCTTCACAAGTGTTCCACATGCTTAACGGGGACGTTAAAATATATCCTGTTTTCAATACCTTGCAGGTTAAGGATTATTCAAAATATGAAATGGCTGCCTTTGATGAGGGCGCTAAAAAGTTAAATCATGAAAAACAATTCCCTATAGATTTAGAGGCTGCTTTTAAAATTGGTGCGGAGCTATCAAAATGAAGACAATTGTAATCAACGCCAGTCCCAGAAAGAAATGGAACACTGCAGAGATTTTGCAGTCCGCCCAAAAAGGTGCAGAGTCAGTGGGAGCTGAAACAGAATACTTCAACTTGTATGACTTGGTCTTTAAGGGATGCAGGAGTTGCCTTGCATGTAAGCTAAAGGAAAAGACAAAGGGAAAATGCTACTGGAGAGATGATCTCACACCTGTAATAGACAAGATTCTGAATGCCGATTGTCTGCTTATTGGCTCACCAATCTACTTTGGCCAGCCGACAAGCGAGTTCAGGGCATTGCTTGAAAGGTTGATTTTCTGCATAATGTCATATGATGACGGTTCCAGCTATTTCACAGGAAAGGTTAATGTTGGAATATTTTATACCATGAATGCTCCATTAGAGTTCTATGAGCAGTCAATGAAGGATAGCCTGTCCACCAGTGAATATTTATTTTCATTTCTAAACGGTGAAATCGTTACCTATCCAGTTTGCGATACAATTCAGGTCAGCGATTACTCCAAGTTCAACATGGCAGGATTTTCACAGGAGATGAAGGAAAAGCAGTGGATCTTGCAGTTCCCAAAGGATTTGGAAAAAGCATTTGAGATTGGCGCGGAGCTAAGCAAATGAAAACCGTTGTAATCAATGCGGGTCCCAAAAGGAAAAACCAGAATGCGCAGTTTGCACAGTCTGCAGCAAAAGGAGCTGAGTCCGTTGGTGCTGATGTTGAATATGTTGACTTGTACAAAATGGATTTATGTGGCTGCATGAGCTGTCTTATTTGTAAACAGGAAGGCAAGGCTTGCAAATGCTATTGGAGAGATGATATTTCTCCATTAATCGATAGGATATTGGATGCCGACAGCCTTTTTGTTGCAGCTCCGATTTTCTTTTCACAGCCTACCAGCCATTATATGGCATTTCTTGAAAGATTGATTTTTTGCATTGTTTCATATGATGTCGGCAATGCATTCAATGGTAAGGTCAATGTGGGCCTTTTTTATACCATTAACTATTCCAAGGATTATTTTGAGGAGTCAGTTCGCCCTCACCTGAAGCAGTCTGAGGATATTCTTAAGATGTTAAACGGTAAGGTTGTCATTGACTCTTTTGAAAACACTTCCAAAAACATTTATTCCAAATCAACTGATGATGAGTTGAAATTGAAAGAGGAACATTTTGAACGTGATTTGGAAAGAATTTTTGAAATAGGTGCTGAATTGAGCCAATAATCAGCCATTATTTTTTTTCAATTTTTTATGTATACATTTTTTAAAAATGAATACATTTATATACTACCTTTGCACAATATTTAATTGTATACAAAAACTAAAATTGTAATACAAAATTTTAGGTGATACAATGACAAACCAAAAAAGAACTCGAAAATTCATATTCGGAAACGAAAGATTCGGGGGGTCATACACTCCTGGTGAATTTGAACTCAATTTCCCTGAAGACATGTCCCGTGAGGACTTTGAGAAAATCTTCAATGAAAGAATGGATTCTCTATACAAAAGGGGACATGACTTAAAAGAGGAATTTTTCGAAAATGACCCAAGAAAGAAACAAAACCTAAAACCATTGAGCATACGCGTGAAACCTCACACAAAGGAATTTTTCAAGAACAACTCCATTCTCTCACCAAGAGACGTTTTGGAGATGTATGAAGAATTCAACAATGGAAGTGAGGCTTTCATAAATTCATTACTCGAAGAGGAAATACAATTGGAAAATGAACTAGCAGAAATTCAGGAAAAGCTACACAATGCGAAACTATTCAAGGAAAAACTTGCCGACTTAAAACCTGATAATGGTGTTTTAACCGACGATGACAAACTCTTAAAATTAAAACAAAAGTACGACAAATCAGAAGTGAAAGAAATCGGTAATGAAATTCCATGCGGAAAGGCTCAAAACAGTATAATAGCCGACATTCAGATGTACAATACCTTAAAGGTAATGGTGTTCGACAATCAGGTGCTATCATTTATTGTCTATACCAATGCACAGCCGGTCGTATACTACTTCAAGAATGAATATTCAAAAGATGACATCGAGGAGATCTTGTCTGAAGTTGAAAGATATTGCAGTCAAAACAATATTGCCTTTGATAAGAGCTCGGATTCTCTTTTTGAAGAATAATATATATTTTTTGGAAGTGTGACAAGGCGTATTGTCGCACTTTAACTATTTTTATTAAAATTAATGACCAAGATACTAATTGGATTGTGAAATCCAAGGCTTGGTTAATTAAAAGCTATTTTTATACGTGATGGATTTTTGTGTTTTATGGTGATGGTTGGAAAAGAAATCTCGATTAACCAAGTCTTTAATTTGATATGATTAATGCGACTCCTTCTATTATTAGTACAACGCCTATTATGATTGCAATGTAGATTGGCTCGGATATTGCAAATGTTGCGAGGGCTATTGTAATAATTCCCATTATCAATACTAAGATTGAACTAAAAGTAGATACACGGCTCATTTTGGATAAAAGTCCTGAAATACCGAATATGATCATTATGAACCCTACAAGGTAGAATTGAATTCCTATGAGGAATGACAATGCATCGATATAGAATACGAACAAGAATCCAAAGATAATAGCTATAATCCCTATTGCTATAGCTATAATTGAAAAAATATTTTCATATTCTTTTCTCATGTTGATTCCCATGAAAACGGAGGAGATACCTAAGAATAGTAAACTCAAACCTACAATCACTGATACCAGTCCTGCCGAAAACATTGGAAACAGCATGAAAATCAAACCGAGAACTACTGATAATAGTCCTGCCCCTTTGTTTATGCCCATTTTTTCACCTCCATTTAACTAAACTAATTTTTATATATGATGAAAATGTTATTTAAGATTATGTCAGATTTTGAAGAAATAATCAATACAAGAAGAAGTATTCGCGAGTATCAGGACAAGGAAGTCAGCGATGAGGATATATTAAAAATCCTAAAGGCTGGAATGCAGGCTCCAGGTTCAAGGCTTGGTGCTGAACCATGGGAATTTGTTGTTGTCAAAAACAAGGAAACCTTGGCAAAACTTGGTGAAATCAAGCCTAGAGTTACCAACGCTCCTGTTGCAATCGTTCTTGTGGCCAACATTGAAAGGGCATTCTACAAGCTTGTATGGCAACAGGACATGGGTGCTGCAGCTGAAAACATGTTGCTTGAAGCGGTAAATCTTGGCTTGGGTGCACTATGGAATGGGGTTGCTCCTGAAGAGGAAAGGATGAAGGCAATCGGTGAAATCATAGGCATTGATGACATTACACAAACAAAGCCTTACTGTATCATAACAATAGGATATCCTGCTGAAGGCTGGGAAAACAAGTTCATGGACAAGTTTGACGAGGAAAGAATACACTATGAAAAATACTAGATACGATTTTCAAAGCGTTGTGGATAGGCACGACACCAATTGCCTTAAGTGGGATCTTTTCGATGATGACCTTCCTATGTGGGTGGCTGACATGGACTTTAAGGCCGCTCCCAAAATCCAGGAAGCCATCCTGAAAAGAGCTGACCATCCTGTTTATGCATATTCAATCGTTCCTGATGAGCTGTTCGAATCATATGTTGATTGGTGGGACAGGAGATATGATTTTAAAATGTCTCGTGATGACATGGCCTATGCAATGGGAGTCATGCCGTCAATATCATCAATGATAAGGTGCCTTACAGATGTCGGTGATGAAATTCTTATTCAATCACCTGTTTATCATGTGTTCTACTATGTGATTGAGGACAATAACCGTAAGGTCCTTGAAAACCAGTTAATCTATGAAAACGACAAGTATTCAATAGATTTCGATGATTTGGACGATAAGCTCTCAAGGGTCGGGATGATGATTCTGTGCAATCCTCACAATCCAATAGGAAAGATATGGTCCAGGAAGGATTTGGAAAAGATTCGCGAGCTTTGCGTTAAGCATGATGTGATTTTGATTTCAGATGAGATTCACTGTGACTTGACAGATCCTGATGTCAAATACAATCCATTTGAAGCGCAAGACAATGTAATAAGATGCCTTTCGCCATCAAAGTCATTCAACATTGCAGGATTTCAAAGCTCAATAGTCCACACAACAAACAGTGAGCTATTGGAAAAGATAAAGACTCAAATGCACATTGACAATTCAGACTCATGCAATGTTTTTGCAGCCAGTGCAGTAATTGCCGCCTACAATGAGTCAGAGGACTGGCTGGAAGAGTTAAGGGAAGTTCTTTATGAAAACAAACGTATTGTCAGCGATTATCTTGAAGAGGAACTTCCTGTCATAAAGCTGGTTGAGTGCGATGCGACATATCTGCTGTGGCTTGACTGTTCACAATTGAATGTTTCTTCAAAGGTGCTGTCTGAATTTTTAAGGACAAATCAGGGACTCTTCCTCTCAGCAGGGATTGATTTTGGCCAATGCGGTGATAATTTCCTTAGGATGAACATTGCATGTCCTCAAGAGTTGCTTAAGAAAGGTTTGGACAAGCTGAAAGCAGGAGTCATGGCATTGACAATACTAAATAATTGGTGAAATTATTTAATCTACAATTGATATAATGATAATTAATATAGGATGTAGGTGAATACTATGAAATACGTTGGGAAATTTGAAAAACCTCCTGGTGTTACGTTAAAAAGAAGTTTGATAATATTCATTGGAAACGTTATAGGAATATATCTGATTGGCTATTTGGGTTTGGGCATATCATTAAGCCATTTTGGAGACATTGCACTCTTTGTAATTTGTTTAAGTTTAGTCAATGCAATTTTATGGCCGATACTCACCAAGATATTGATGCCGTTCCTTGTTTTGACATTCGGTATTGGAACATTGATTCTAAACGGATTGCTATTGGAGTTCTTTGGACCCTTTTTCAACATACATCTCAGTGGGCCTGCAGTAATTTTAGCGCCATTGGCAATGGCATTGGTGACAACAATCCTTTCATCATTATTGACAATTGAAGATGACGGGTCATATTACAGGTCTATTTATAGGGATGCTGAAAAGAATAGAAAAAGTGAAATAAAGAATTATCCTGGATTGATAATCGTTGAGATTGACGGGCTTGCATATGATGTCTTGAAAGAGGCAATAGACAAGGGATTGATGCCTACAGTAGAGTCAATGATTGGGGACACTCACACCCTTAGGGAATGGGAGACCGATTTGTCATCACAAACAGGTGCGAGCCAGGCAGGAATCCTGCATGGAAACAATGAGGACATCACAGCATTCAGGTGGATTGAAAAGGAAAACAACAATCAGATGATGCAATGTTCCGGTGTGACCATGGTCACAACATTGGAATCAAGAATTTCAGACGGTGACGGATTGCTTGTGGATAACGGTGCAAGCAGGTCAAACCTTTTTTCAGGAGATACCGACAACGTTATCTTCACATTCAGTAAGATTATGAACCTCAGAAAATTGTACAACAGGGCATGGTTTTCAGTGTTCTCCAATCCTAGTAACTTTGCACGTATAATCGTTCTGTTTTTAAGCGAGATGATTTTGGAGGTTATTTCCCAGCTAGGACATTGGATAAGAAACATCCGTCCAAGAATCCATCGTGGAATTGCCTACATTCCGGTAAGAGGTGCAACAAATGTGTTCATGAGGGAAATCAACACCTCAACATTGGTTGGGGACATGATGGTTGGAGATGTTGATGTTGCATATTCCACCTATTTGGGCTATGATGAGATCGCTCACCATTCAGGAGTACGTGATAAGGATTCCTGGTACGCCCTTAAGGGTATGGACAAGCAGATAAGACGTCTGATTGGAACAAACAAGTACATTCCTAGAAAATACCAGTTTGTCATTCAGTCAGACCACGGGCAAACAAACGGTGCAACATTCAAGCAGAGATATGGACAGTCATTTGAGGATTTCGTAAAGTCCCTGCTTCCAAGGGATATGAAAATGTTTGCAAAGATGTCCTCAAATCAGGACCACTATGCAGAGTCTTTCCTTCCGTTTTCAAAAAGTAATGATGATTTGATAGATGAACAGGACATGGAGGAACTCGGGGATTCAGAAGTGATCGTTCTTGCTTCAGGAAATCTTGCAATGATTTATCTGACACAATGGACCCACAGGCTGACCTATGAGGAGATAAACGGAATGTTTCCGGAATTGATTCCTGGAATAATAGCCAATGAGTACATAGGTTTTATCGTTGTAAGGTCATCTGAAAAAGGAGACTTGGCCATTGGTAAGAATGGTATATATCATTTGGATACCGGTGAGATTGAAGGTGAAAATCCTCTTGAAGGGTTCGGCAAGAATATTGTCAGACACCTTAAGAGAAACAGTTCATTCAAGTACACTCCAGACATTTTGGTTAACAGTTTCTATGATAAGGAAAACGATGAGGTCTGTGCCTTTGAAGAGCTTGTCGGAAGTCATGGAGG
The DNA here is from genome assembly GCF_017940815.1 of Methanobrevibacter sp. Taxonomy (GTDB): domain Archaea; phylum Methanobacteriota; class Methanobacteria; order Methanobacteriales; family Methanobacteriaceae; genus Methanocatella. Next base: position 5,900 of record NZ_JAGAXX010000050.1, on the reverse strand, counting down.
TGCTGGTGGAAGCCAATCCAGGCCGTTCATTCTATACCCTTCAGAGTGGGATGTCAGTGATGATGAAATTGTAGGTGCTGAAAGCATTTACAGGATATTGAAGGATAATCTGAAGAGGTTAAAAGATAGCGGTGATGATTAGTGAGGGAATTTTTAATTCCCCTAATCTAAATTGAAACGTTTGACATCAAGTCTCCAGCCTTATTCTCTATTGTTGATTTGACCTCGGTTAGATTGACGTTATTCACATAATCTTCTGCTTTTGATTTTAAATCTCCAGTCATGTTTTCAGCTGTTGAGATTGCATGGTCCAATGTGTCGTCATTGGAATACACCTTTTTGTATACTACGGATTGTGCTATATGCAATGCCATGTTCTTGTCCTTACAGCAGATTATGAGATTGTCGTAGGTGCTTTCATTGGATAATGGGATGCAGTAGAACTTGCCGTTGTAATTCACTTTGATGACATCGAATATGTGGATTTCCAATAAATCGTCGGCATTTATTGTGTAGCAGGTGAAGTTATCAATTTTTTCCATATCTCCATTTTCTATCAGGTCTTTCATCGCTTTGAAGCTCATTCCAGATAGTTTTATGTTGTTTTGGTCATCGTGATTGTTGTATGTGACCAGTATTCCGTCGTTCCATTTCCAAACGTCGAGACCTTGGATGTCTGCAAAATGTTTTGTCTGGTTGGCCGGAACATCAATGCTTGTTCCGTTTGGGGTTATATCTATTCTTTCATAGTTTACTGTGGTTAATATTATGAAGGCCACTGCCGCTGCGATAATTAAGATTATCACTCCAATTAAAATTATCTTCTTATTGTCCATGAGTTACATTCCTTTTTTTAGTGATGCATGTGTTCATGCATTTCAATTATATTAAAGTTGTTCTTCATAAAATATAAAACTAAAGATGTTTTAAATTATGATATAATCATTTTACTTTTTTATCATGATTATGTTTAAAATTAGAATATTGTATAGAAAGATATATGTAATATAAAATTAAGTGATTATTATGGAAATCAATATCGATAATGTCGGACCTTCACAGTATTATGATGAAGCCATGGGGATTCAGTCAAACTACAAGAAGCTGATTAAAAACCCCAGAATGAAAATCAGGCCTTTGAGCTTTAAGGCTCTTTTATTGACAGGCATATCAGTGATATTCCTGATAATATTTGCAGCATTGAAAATAATTGATCCTGCATATCCATATTACAAATATGTAATTTTCATATTTGCAATTGCAACGGTGTTTGGATTGGTGTACTATCTGATGATCAAGAAGACCATTTCAAGGTTCAGGAACAATTCATCATCAAGCAAATTCATAATGGAAAAGGATTTTGTTGAGCTGCAATCTGGCGGTGAAACATCCAGAATTGAATTCTCAAACATTCAACATGTGATAATAAACAGGTATTCAATTTGTTTCATTCCAAGGGACCAAACCTCTAATATCATAGTCATCAGGTCTGAATATAAAAGTCAGATTGTCAATTTTGAAGGCTATGAAAGCCTGATTGTTGACAACTCTAGTTTGTATCAATGAAATTTTGAATCAGCCAATCGGATATGCTTATGTCAGAGCCATATCTGATTATATCTTCTTTTTTAAACCATTTTGCCTTGAGTATCTCATCGCCATCAACCTTTATGTCTCCTGAATCGTATTCTGCTGTGAATCCAAGCATCAGTGAATTTGGAAACGGCCATGATTGGCTTCTTTGGTATTTAAGGTTCTTGATTTTCACTCCCACTTCCTCAAGGACTTCCCTGTGGACTGCTTCCTCTATTGTCTCGCCAGGTTCGACAAATCCTGCTATCAGGGCATACCTTATGTTGTCATGGTAGCTGTGCTTGGCCATGAGCAATTCGTCATCTTTTCTAATGGCCACTATAATTGCAGGAGCGATACGAGGATAATGCACTTGACCGCATGAAGGGCATTTTAACATCATGTCCTTTTCATCTAATTGAGTCTCCACTCCACATCTTCCGCAAAACCTGTGTGATATATACCAATCTCTTACAAGCACGGCCTTTCCAGCAATATGATACAGGTCATGATTGAATTCGTAAACTTCCTGCAAAGGATAGAATGAATCCTCACCATCAACATTAACGACGAATGATTTTGTTCCGTTGTATGTTCCAATGAACAGGCAAAAGTCAGCATCAAACTCGTCAAGGTTTTTTGGAAGTTTTTTATCTTCAGTCAGAAATAGTTCTCTTTCATTGTTGAAAATAAACAGGTAATCATCAGTATCTGGTGCAATGTTGTCGCTAAAGGAAATTTCGTAGTTTTCATAAAGAGATTTTTCTATCATGATTTCTATTTTGTTTTAATAATCTAATTAAGTTATGTGATGGTTACTTAAAATTTATATGAAATTACAGACAAAAGATATATTGGTGATATAAATGGTATCAGAAAATATGGAAAAAGCATTAAACGGCCAATTAAACGCTGAAATTTACTCAGGATACTTATACTTATCCATGGCATCCTACTTTGAAGATGAAGACTTACCAGGATTCGCTGGATGGATGAGAGTTCAAGCTGAAGAAGAATTAGAACACGGAATGAAATTCTATGACTACATCATCAGAAGAGGAGCTTCCGTAACATTATCCACAATCGAAGGACCTCAAACCGAATGGGATTCTCCAGCAGCAGCATTCGAACATGTATTGGAACATGAAAAAATGGTATCTGGTCTCATCAACGACTTAGTTGACTTGGCTATTGAAGAAAAAGACCATGCAACCAACAACTTCTTACAATGGTTTGTTGAAGAACAAGTTGAAGAAGAAGAAAACGCTATGGAATTAGTTGCAAAAATCAAATTCGCTGAAGGCGACAACAGATTGATGTACGAATTAAACAAAGAATTAGGTGCACGTGCACCTTCCGAAGACTAGATTCATTCTAGTCCTTACTTATTTTTTTTAGGTGTTAATATGGATTATCCGAAAGAGCCTACAAGTGTGGCCCAGGTCAACTCAAAGGAATATGATTCAACATTATTGGGAGAAAATGAATTAGGCAGTGTGCACATTCATGGTCCTTTTGGCAATTCGGACTCAGATGTCCAGATAGCCTACGTTATTGGTATGCATCCTCTTGAAAGCAAGTCCCACAGGGCATTGTTTGAAAAATTAACATCTAAAAGTGATTTGAAATATTGCTATTACTTGTATAACATTGATGTTTTGGATAAGGAATCCGAAACCGAAGGGCGCCTGGAAGGACAAAAGCTTGCTCAGGAGTTCATAAGGGATGACATCATTGGCAAGGAATATGACTTGTTCCTGGACATTCACTCCAACCGTGGAGCTAACGGTCCTGGTGAGTATAAGATCACCAATTTTGTGTTTGCGCCAGGATTTGACGATGTGTCTTCAGGATATATGAACGAGATTATCGATTCAATAGATGATATAGTCTATTATGCGCCGGAATTCAGGTCAAGCCCACCATTCATAACTGAACCTACTGCAAAAGCAGGCATTCCAACACTGGTTTATGAATGCTATTCATCAGAGGACTTTGATTTTACATTGGATTTGGCTGAAAAGCTTATTGTCACTGTCGATGGCATAAATTTTATTTAACTCTTTTTTTCTTTAAAATAAAACAAAACATTATTATACTTTCACATACATAAATAAATAAGATATTATTTAATGGACGTGAAAAAATGATAATTAGAGCACCTTCAAGAATACATATGTCCCTTATTGATTTGAACGGGTCATATAGAAGAGTCGATGGTGGTATTGGTCTAGCATTAGCTGATCCACAATTTGTATTGGAGATTGAGCAAATTGACAGTGGAATCGAACTGGAATTTGCTGAAACTGTAACTGATGAGGAAGCTATTGAGGAATGTAAGGAAAAGATTCCTGATGCGGCTAAAAAAACTATAGATTATTTTGATATAGATTCTGGTTTTAAGTTTATTGTTCATAACACATACCCTCCGCATTCCGGTTTTGGAAGCGGAACACAAATTGCTGTTTCAACCGCTCACTTGATTACCGAAACAATGGGCATTGAAATTGAAAGCAGGGAATTAAGTAGCATTGTCGGAAGGGGAGGAACTTCCGGTATTGGAACATACACTCATGATTTAGGGGGATTCATCCTTGACGGAGGTCACAGCAAAGAGGAAAAACCTTTATTCTTGCCGTCAGGTGCATCACAGGCAAAACCTGCAACACTTATTGCAAGATATGAGTTCCCGGAAGACTGGAACATCCTTATTGCAATCCCTGAAATCGAGAAGCACGTTGAGGGTGATGATGAGGTGGATGTTTTCCAAACCTATTGTCCTATTCCAAAAGAGGAAGTTGAACAAGTTTCCCACTTGATATTGATGAACCTTGTGCCTTTCATGCTTGAAAAGGACATCAAGAACTTCGGTTGGGCAGTAAGCAAACTCCAAAAGGTTGGTTTCAACAAGTTGGAGCATTCACTTGACGACAGCTACTTGCCTATCATGCAGGCTATTGAAAAGGCTGGAGCGTATGGTGTTGGAATCTCCTCATTCGGACCGGTTCTATACACAATGTTCGATGAGTCCAACGCAGATATTGTAGAAAAAACTAAAGAGATCATTGGAGACAAAGGAACAGTGTTTGTCACCAAGGCTCAAAACCATGGATTCGTTATTGAAAAATAACTTTCCTTTTTTTAAATTTTAATTGTAAATTATTGGGAAGATTGGAAATGCCTAAACAAAGTTTGAATAAGAGTAGTATTTTTATAGTGACCATATTTTTCGTTTTGCTGGTTTCAAACATCATACTGGTTGCATCTTTGGTTAATTACTATATTCAAAATCATGAGTTCCATATATCTTTTGGCTTTATGAATTATGTCTTTTCAATGATTTCAGCGTTAATTATCTTAGGGTTTATTTCAACAAGACTTCCCCAATTTAGAAATCTGGGTGACAGCTCGATTTATGAGATAAGCTACCTGATTATCCTTGGGGTATTCAGTATAATCCTGTCCTATTTTAATCAAAGTGCCCATGCTGGAGAATTCATTAGGCCTTTTTTAGGAATGTTCAGGGTAGTGTCAGTAATGTTGATACTGCTGCTTATTGCATCTAAAACAAAATCCTTTAAAAACATTTTGAAGGGAAATGCCACCAAAAAGGACTTGCTGGTTGCTCTAGTAATTTTCGCAATTTTGGGCTGTATATCTTCAGTATATTACATTCCAGTTCATGATTCGATGGCAAATGTCAGAAACATGGTAATAATGATTGCAGGTTTATTTGGAGGGCCGGTTGTTGGAATTCCTGCCGGTTTAATTGCTGGAGGGTTCCGATTTATTCAAGGTGGAAACACTGCATTTCCTTGTTCGTTGGCAACAGTCATTGCGGGAGTTCTTGGAAGTATGATTTATGTTGCCAATAGAAAGAGATTCATAAAAGGTTTTGCAGCTGCTATCCTGATGTTTTTATATATTGGATTTGAAATGATGCTTATAGTTGTTTTGACTCCTCCATCAATTTCAATTGGATATGTCAATGCCATATATCCTTTAATGGTATTCGGTTCCGTTTTTGGTATGGTTCTATTCTTGATGATTATTAAAGAGAATAAGCATGATGCACATAGCTATGAAGAATTGAGATTGAATGAATTTGAAAACACTCTGGATGAGTATCAAAATAAGATTGACCAGCTGGAAGAGGATATCGAGATTTTAAAAAACAAAAATGATTTATATTATAGTTAATTACCAAACTTTTGGTATATATGTTTCGAGCCATTTATCATAAACTTTGGTTCCTGAAATTGATTCATTATATGTTTTTATAGTTAATTCTTGCAGAAATTCTTTTGATTCAAGATAATAATGTTTTA
>NZ_JAGAXX010000049.1 GCF_017940815.1 Methanobrevibacter sp. | reverse complement strand
TATTATAACATATTCTAAATTTTGAATTTAAAATTATATAAATCTTAGTAAAAATCATTATAATTCGTTATAATTTCAATGAACAAATTTTTTTTTAAATTGTATCTTTTGTGACAATCATCGGAAAGTTTTATATATTACAAACTAATAATTTTAATTTAATAATTTAAGGAGATTATAAAAAATGTCATCTAATGATATCGGTACTAATGTAATATTCAAAAAGCAGTTAGGCCTGAACTATGAAATAGACCAGAAATATGTTGGTTTAAAAATGAAGGAGAACAATATTTTATCTTTTAATTTCAGAGTGCCTGGATCTTTAATAGATGAAATTGAAGCGTACTTTAAAAGATTTAAGTTAGGTGAACCTATCCTGGTTGATATTGGTGGAACAGGTGACATTAAATGTGATTTCAAAGGAATTTCACCGGTACTTAAAAACAAGGACGAATTCGACCAGTACTTTATCTCAGCCACCCTGCAGGAAGATAAGCAATATGATCCTTTAGAAGAAGAAAAATGTGAAACTTGTAGTGGATGCGGATTCCACTAACTTTAACTTTTTTTAGATTTTGATTAAAGGATGGTTCTGAACCATTCAACCGTTTCAATCAGCTGATTTTCAAAATTGTCAGAACTTATTTCGATATTTATTTTTTCAAGGTTGGTTACATCGGCTACGGAATGTTTTATATCGCCTAAACGTTCTGGAAGGTATTTAGGATCTATATCGCTTCCTAATGTGGCCTTGACAATTTCATATAATCTGTTGATGGTTAACTTTTCACCGGAAGCAACGTTAACAACTCCATTGAAATCAGATTTGGCCGCTTCGATATTGGCACGAGCAATGTCTCCCACATAGACGAAATCTCTTGTCTGTTCGCCGTCTCCATAGATGACTGGTTGTTTGCCTTCAAGCAATGCGCTAATGAAATTGGGGATCACTGCCGCATATGGGGAGTTTTTATCCTGTTTTGGTCCAAACACATTAAAATATCTTAAGGCAGTGTAATTCAGACCATAATTTTCATAAAATGATTGTAAATATAACTCACCGCTTGCCTTTGATGCGGCATATGGTGAATTTGGCATGAATGGCTCTGTTTCCTTTAAGGGCATATTATTATTTTCCCCATAAACTGCAGATGATGATGAGAATATGATTTTCTTGACATCGTTTCTTGCAGCTGAATCTAATAGCCTGACTGTGGCATTAACGTTAATCCTGTCACATTCAATCGGATTTTCAACGCTCATTGGAACACTCACCATCGCCGCAAGATGGAAAATGTAATCGACATCACGGGTTAGGTCATCAAAATTTGCATTGCATATGTCCTCTTCAATAATTTTGCAATTTTCTGAATTGTAATTATTCAAATTTTTAATGTTGCCTGTGGATAAATTATCGACAATAATCACTTCATTATTGGCCATTAGCTCATTTGCAATGTGCGATCCAATAAAACCAAGTCCTCCTGTTATTAAAATCTTTTTATTTATCATTAAATCACCGTATTACTATTTAGCTTAATATTGGACAATTATATTAAATTTTTAAGAAGCAATATTTATATATTTTTATATATTAATAATTATATTATAAGAGGAGTCTAATAATATGTTTGATTTGATGTACGATACCATATTTTTTGCTTCAAAGGTTAACTTCTTTGGGCTTAGCAATATAACAATTGGTGCATTCGACATTGCATTAGCTTATATTGTGGCTATCCTATGCTCTATTGTAGTGGCATTGGTTTTAAAAATCCCATTGTTGCCAAGCAAACCATATAGGTATTCTTTTGATGTGAGTGCAATATATCCAACTCCAATAATAGCGGTTGGTATTCTATCCATATTTTTAGTTTTAAACTATACTTTCATGTATAATGGTTTGGTCTTAGCCGTTATAATTGGTGTTTTATCTGCATTATTTGTGAAATATTTATTTGATTTTGTATTTCCAAAACCTCTGGATGAAAATGCGGGAGAGGATATTGATGAATGAGGTAATTGGAATAATAATTGCTGCAATTCTTTGTTGGTTGAATTTTGTTATTGTAGATACATATTTCGGACTTCCCGAGCAGCCTGGCGTAAGAGGGGCCAGCATAATAGGTAAAGACATTGAGAAAAGAGGGGGAGACATTGCTGGTGGATTCTTCCAAGGAAACGTTTTATGTTCTCCGGACGCATCCGCTGGTACATTATTGGCTTCTATTGGATACTTGCTTTTAGGAATTCCTGGAGGAATCATTGCAGCATTCCTTGTTTTCATCGGAAACAGATTGTGTGCAGATCCAGGGTATGCCGGAACTGTTGGAAGCTTGACTGCAACAATAATCATATTCCTGACATCATTCATCGGTTTAACACCTGAAATGTTCATTGTTGGTATGGTTATAGCCATTTTGACCATTATGGGAATCGATCAGACAAGGGCTTCAATAGTTTTAGGTAAAGTTGCCAAAAAATTCAATAGGCATGCTAGAGAGTGATTATATGTATGTTGAAATTATTGGAATTATAGTCATATTTGTAGCATTAAGGGCTTTGATAACCCAAAACAGGGCTGAAAGGCTATTGTACATAAACGTTATTGGGTTTGGAGTTTCTGCAATTATTGCATTGGTTATCAACACTCCATTCGCCCTTATAGTTGCAGCAGCATTCTTTATTTGTTCAACAATTAGTGCAAATGCTATTGCTTATACATTAAAAAGACTAGATGATGAAATACTACTGGAGGACTGAAAGTGGAGTTTTTCGTATCAATTATCGCAATAGCTTTAATGGTTATCGGGGCATTCGGTATAATATTCCTGAAAAGGCCGTTGGATAAGGTCATAATGTTTTCAATACTTGATGCAGGATTTGTTTTAGTTATTGTTCTATTCAAATATTTGGATGTTGCGATGTTTGCGGCTTTGGCAGGTCCATTGTCAACTTTAGTATTTATCTTATCTATTGTTAAGATCAAAGAAATCAGAACAAAGAAAATTGCAAGTGGTGATGCATAATGATAGATGTTTCATTATTTTTCTACTTTGGAATTTTTCTAGCAATAATAGGAAGTATTGCTACTGCTTGGGGTCCGGGAGTTAACGATCCAGTTGTAAGGACATTCAACACTGAAGTTGCATCAATTGGAGTATGTCTAGTGCTTTTATGCTACAATCATGTGTTGGCATTGTTGACATTGCTTGCAACAACAGTTATCATTAGTTTAATTTTATTCAGAGCTATTATTCGTTTAGAAGAGATGGGGGCAGACGTATGAGAATAGGAGTTTTATGGAATAAGCTGGCTGACCCTAAAAACATTCCACGTCTATTTGCATTTAGCCTTGGAATAATTCTAATCGTTGGTTTGATTGTGCCGATGGCACTGAATCCTGATCAATTGTATCCTAGACCTGCTCCACAGGAGCAAATTGATGAAGGTTTGGCAATCGCACCTTATGACCGGGGTGGCGAGGTTTTAGTCGCACCGGGAGAGATTAATCCGCAATATCCGGACAATGCGGCAAGTCTGGGAATGATTACAGGATACATGTCTCCATTGGCCCAATGGATATCATCAATTTCACCGTACTTCGGTACATCCATTTACTCATCCCCTGGTGGACTGATTGATGAGATATTGTATTACACAAGGGGATTCGATACAATCCTTGAATCAAGCATTTTGATGATGTCATTCATCATCGCTTCATGGCTGTCTGTCAATTACACCATGAACAGAAAGAATGATGAGGATGAAATCAAGAAAGACTTCAAAAAGGCCATAACCGATTCCACTCATGTGGCTAATGAGGTTAAGGCAAATGACATTAAGGCAAGGTCAAAACAACTTAGGAGGGATAACTGATGTTGTATGTTCCTCAAGAGTTCATTAGCATGTATTTGCCTGCAATCTATGCAGGATTGATCATAGGTTTCATCGGAACCATGGCGATTGCAATGAAAAGGGAAGAGATTCACATTCTTATCCTCACTGACATTGTTGGTCTTGCAATGATATTCGTTGTTTCTGCGGTCGGAACAGACCTTGCGGAAGCGTTGATCTTACCTGGTTTGGTAGTTGAACTGGCTGAGACATTGGCCATTTCAGAAATTCTTATCACACGTGAAATGCGTAAAATCGAACAGGATCCAAGAGCAAATCTCAAAAGGTCATCTTCACTGTTCCCACAGGCATTTTCACTTGATATGGAAATCATGACTACTGCGCCAAATTTCATAGCATTGATTTTAATAGCATATGGTATATTCCTGACTGGTTTTACTGGAGGAGCAGTAGCTGGTGGAGGAATTGTACTGTACGCTTTATCCAAAAAAGCAAGAGGACTTCCAGTGCTTGTGCTTGACGGTATCGCTGGTGTTTCCGGTATTGCATGGTGTTTATGGATTATAGGATTTTTACTGTTCTTCGTCACACCGCAATATTGGTTATTAAGTTTATTCTTGGCAGCATGTGGACTATTACTGAAAGTAGCATCCAAAGTGGGTTTAATAGGCCTGCTTATGAGAGAGGATATTGATAAGGAGTAGGATAATATGGATTTTGTTACACTTGGAGGAGATTTACTTGGAACAATTCCGCTTGGAGATATTGTACTTTACATAAATCCGTTTAACTTGTTCCTTTTTGCGGTGCTGCTTGGTTTCACATTCCTTATTGCCATAAGTAAACCTGAAACACAAGTTGAGGCATCCAAATTCAACACATTAGGTGTTGCGGAAGTCAAAGTGGATGAAAAAGAATTTAGGCAAAGAAGATTTTTATCAATAATATGTGGTATCGCCTCCGCTGGAGCAATGATTACTGGAGATTTATTTAACTTCACACTGTTCATGGCTTTGGTGGGAATATTAAACATCGGTATCGTATCTGCAGTTAAACAGACAAGCGTTTTAAACTCAGCTTTCAATTACGGTTTAATCGCCATGATGTGCAGCCTGCCGTTATTTGGTGGAGCAGCTATCATTTTAGCTTCAACAGGTACATTATCCCTTGCAGTATTGTCCCAAATGCCTGCAAGTCCGATGGTAGTGTTTGGTGCGATATTGATGTTGATTGGAATTTTAGGTGAAAGTGGAGTGGCCCCATTCTTTGCAAGCAAAGCAGAGATGTTCAGGACTCCTGGTTCTCCATTCATTGTTATAATTCACTTAAGTTCATTATTCATTATTGTAAGAGCCGTTGAAATATTATTATTGGTATTGTGGTAAGTGGTTAGAATGGTTAGTCAAAAAATCGTTAGTATTATAGTATTGGTATTATCAACAATAGCAATCCTTGCATGCTTGGTTATAGACTTTGACGCATGGATAGTTTATACAGTTGCTATGTTCGGTATTCCAGCATGGGTTTTATCTTTAGGCCTATTGACAATGGCCAAACCGAAACCTGAAGATGTAGAAGGAAGGTTGAAAGAACCATTTACTGGATATTAGGGTGGTAATATGAATTTGATGGCAAATATTTTAATTCAAGTTATTATTGCATTCCTGGCAGGAAGCCTGCTTTTGGGATTGCATAGAAAAATCATGGCACGTGTTCAGAGACGTCCAGGTCCACCTATAATACAGCACTTGTTGCATTCATTGAAATTTTTCTTTAAAGAAACAGGTTTCCCAAAAACAGTTTCCAAACCATTTTATATAGGAATCACATTTATCCTTGCATTAATATGGGTTGTTGGAGTAATTGCAGGACCTGTGGCTCATGATTCATTACTCATATTATTTGGTGTTTATGCGGTCTACAAGATTGTTGAGCATAACTCAGGATCAAGTTCCGGTTCACCTTACGGTAAATTGAGCTGTGTGAGGGCTGTTCTTTCAGCGGCAACAGAGCTTCCATTGTTTGCAGCTATTGTGTTTGTCTATCTGGTCACCGGTACAATGAACATTGGGGAAATCATAACCTATCAATCAGTTCACGGACCGTTAATCTACACAATTCCGCTTGCGGCATTGATGTTTTTCATGCTGATAATTACAAAATCCCCTTACTCTCCGTTTGCGATTACAAAGGATAAGGCTTTAATTTCAGGATTTGAAACCGAACATTACGGTCTTTTAAGAGGATTCATGCATTTCTCAGAATCAATCGCATGGTATGTTATGCTTTGGGTATTTTTAACAATTTTCTTTGGACCATTAAACGCTGTTGGATACCTAATAGGAATGATTGTCATAACATTCATAACCGGTTTCATTAACGCTACAACACCGATTTTCAGTCCAAATCATTCAGTCATGACTCAAATCACTATTGGAGCCATATGCTTCTTTGGTACAATAGTAATGATATTTACTGGAGTGGTAGCATGAAGAGTGAAAACGTTATTGTTTATTTAACCGCATTGGTTGCTATAGGTGTCATTGTTGTGGGATTGTTGACTACAGCATTGCATTCTTATCTGATTGCTCCAATCATAATAATCGGTGTGGTCTTAACAGCATTCGTATTGTTGTCCAAAGGCAATTTTTCACATAAGATTGAAAGCATTGAGAAATTATGTTTTGTGATTACATTTTTAGCAATTATATGCTCATTTATATTACTTTATAAACCTATGTAGGAGATATTATGTTAGATTATATGATTTACATAATTGCATTTGTTGTCGGGTCCATTTTGGGATTGCTTTACAGCTACAAGCAACATGGTGAGGCATTTGTTGCAGTGACAGACTTCAATACTGTTGCAGCAATCATCTCCATCGTCGGATGGGTCTTGGCGTTCAATGCAGGAAATGTTATTTTATCTGGTATCGGTTTTCTCCTTGCAGGATTTATAATGGGAGAAAGGCCAGGATATGGTAGAAAAGAAAGTGCAGTGGGATTAATTATAGCAATTGTTGTGTATTTCCTAATGCACTGGACAGTATGAGGTGTTTTGCATGGATGATGAATCTAAAATGATATTGATGAAAGAAAGAATACTTGGAAGTTATGCATGGCAAAGAGATATAATAGATCCACTTTCAAAAGATTTTGAATGCACACCTGAAGAGTTAAAAGAGGTCTTCTTCAAATTGTTTGACATGTCCACATTGGAGGCATTTCATGGAACATTCGACATAGCTGACAGGTTATGTCTTTCAAAGAAGTTTCATGCCGACTTGAGGTTATGTTGGTTCGTCGGTTACTTGAATATTCTAACTGAAGAGGAAGGAGACAAACTTAAGGAGAAGCTAGTTGATGAAGTCAAATCAGGAAAAAGTTATGAAGATGCATTAAAAGAAGGTCAACTAGAATTATTTGATTTACTAAAGGAAAAATCAGAATATTAACGTTTATAAATTTATACAAAAAGAGGGAGTACAATGTTAGATGCTATTAAGGATGTTGTGAGAAAAAGCTCTATTCACGTCTGTATCGTAAATTGTGGCGGATGTAATGGATGCGATGTTGAATGCGTTGCATTATTATCTCCAAGATACGATTTAGAGCAATTCGGTATCTATGTTCACAACAATCCTCGTGAAGCTGATGTTCTGTTGTTAACCGGTGCTGTCACCGAACAATGGAAAGATAATTTAAAAAGAATTTATGATAAGGCTCCTGAACCAAAAATAGCGGTAGCGGTTGGAAACTGCCCAATATCCGGAGACGTGTTTGCCCAAGAGGGAGGTCATGTGAATGCTCCTGCGTCAAATTTCATTCCGGTTGCAGCAGAAATTCCAGGTTGTCCGCCAAGGCCTAGTGAAATATTGGAAGCTATCCTTGCCGTTGGACCTCAAGCTATTGCTGATCGTGGGAGGGAACAAAAATGATAGTGCCTATTGGTCCAATTCACCCAGCTTTAAAAGAACCTATCAGATTAAGACTTCAAACTGAAGGTGAAAGGGTTGTTAAAGCAGAAATTGAATACGGTTATGTTCATAGGGGAATTGAAAAGATAATTGAAGGAAAAACCTGGCAGAAAGGAATCTACTTGTCCGAAAGGGTATGTGGTATCTGTTCATATGAGCACACCCAAACCTTTGCAGAGACAATCGAGCAGATTTCTGATGTTGATGTTCCGCCAAGAGCTCAATTCTTGAGAGTCATTACAAACGAATTGGATAGAATTCAAAGCCACTTGCTTGGAAATTCTACCTTTTTCAAATCAATGGATCATGAAACATTGTTCATGCATGTTCTGGAGTTAAGGGAATATGCAATGGATTCAATCGAATTGTTAACCGGTAACCGTGTTAACATGGGTTGGAACGTTGTGGGTGGTGTGAGGATGGATGCAGATGAGCGCCACTTCGATGCAATACTCAAGAACCTTGATATCATTGAAGAAGGATTTGAACGGACAAGGCAATTGTTTGCTGAAGGTCCTGCATTGGCTTTAAGATGTAAAGGAATAGGGGTAATGACTAAAAAAGAAGCTATCAAAGGAAGGGCTGTCGGACCTATCGGAAGGGCATCAGGAATAAAAGAGGATTTCCGTAAGGGCCATTACACTTATGATGATTACTTTGACTTTAAGGTTATCAGAAGAACCGAAGGGGATAACTACGCAAGAACATTAACTAGATTTGATGAAATACCTGAATCAATAAGTTTAATCAGACAAGCAATAGAAAACATACCGAAAGGTGAAGTACGTACTCCTGTAGATTTAAAATCTGGTTATGCAATGCGTCAAAACGAGGCTCCTCGTGGTGAAGTAACCTACATGATTGAAACTAACGGTAATCTGATCAAGAACATTTCAATCAGGACTCCAAGTATTGCAAATATGGACTCATGTGCCAAATACATGATTCGTGATGTTCCAACCGTTGCAGATGCTGTAGCTACATATGCAACCAGCGACCCTTGTGTTGCATGTGCTGAAAGGGTGGCAATAACCAATGAGGCAGGAAAAACCTCAATCAAGAAGTTTGATGAGGTGATATAGAATGTCATCCTTAATATGGTACATTTACGACTTTGCAAGAAAGGCATGGGTCGACGCTTTTGCAAATGCGAAAAACGAACCGGAGATTTCTGAAAAGCCAGAACGTTTCAGGGATTTCCCAAAGGTCAATAAGGAATATTGTATCGGTTGCGGTGCATGTACAGTTTCATGCCCTTCACCAAATGCAATCAAGCTGGTTCGTGATGAGGATTCTGAGGAAGGTGCAGGATTGACCTATCCGGTAATCAAGCCGGGAGCTTGTATCCGTTGCGGTTTTTGTGCGGAAGTGTGTCCGACAGA
The DNA here is from genome assembly GCF_017940815.1 of Methanobrevibacter sp. GTDB lineage: Archaea > Methanobacteriota > Methanobacteria > Methanobacteriales > Methanobacteriaceae > Methanocatella. Next base: position 37,147 of record NZ_JAGAXX010000049.1, on the reverse strand, counting down.
TCCGAAAACATTGGAATGTGGGGTAAATCATTTCATCTTACCTGAATTCAATATAATTCCATCAAAAAGGCAATACATTGTTGACGATTATCTATGTATTAAATGTAAGAAATGTTTAAAGAAATGTCCTGTTGATGCGATAAGTGAAGTTGACGGCAAGGTTGTGGTTGATCAGCTCAAATGTATCTCCTGTGGAGAATGTGTGGATGTATGTCCAGTGAACGGTGCAATGAAGGCAGTGTTTGTGGATAACCTTCAAGACCAAAAGGATTTGATTCTTTTATGTGTGGATTATCTTGAAAATTACATCAACTCCAAGGAAGAGGACTTGAGGGCATTGGACAAAAATGACCTTCTGCAGTATGATGTGCCTGTATCCGACATTTGGGATAAGGCTTTAAAAATCATTCCGGATGATGAAATTGCATTGGAAATAATTGTCAATGCCGTTAACAGGCTTAAAGTCAGAATCATCGATTGGGATAAGGACAAATGTAAAAAATGTCAATTGTGTATTCCGGATTGTCCAACAGGATGCATTTCATTTGATGAGGCTGAAGATACAATTGTAAGAGATAAGGATAGATGTTTAAGATGCAGTATTTGTTACCAGACATGTCCGTTTTCAGTAATCAAGTACTTCATTTCCAAATTCTCGCTGGAAGACGGCGAGAATATTCATGTTACCGTAAAGGCATCTAATCTGAATGATGATTTATTTATGGAGTGAGTGTTATGATAGATAGTTTTACTAAAACACCAAGACCATTGAGACACGTGGACGTCGACTATGTTGTGGACCAGACAAAATGTGCTGAATGTAGTGACAAGCCATGTTTGGAGTCATGTCCAATCGATGCGATATATATGGATGAAACTGATGGTCTCATTAAACTGAAAAGTACTTGCTTTGGTTGTGTATTATGTCGTAACGCTTGTCCGTTTGATGCAATATCATTGGATGTTAAGATGGACCCTCCTTTAAAGGAAAACGTTCCAAACATCAACACAAAATTATGTAAGGCATGTGGTGCCTGTGTCCAGGCATGTAAGAACGGTTCCATTCACATTGTGGCTGACGGCAATAACGAACCTCACAGTAAAATCGATAAGGACACCTGTGTCAGATGCGGATTCTGTTTCAGGGTATGTCCTACTGATGCAATCAAATATGGTGAATTGCTTCCTAAGACCGTTAAGGGAGGTAAGGCTATTGTTGTTAACCAGGCCAAATGTATTGGCTGTATGACATGTACAAGGGTATGTCCGTCAATGGGTGCAATAAATGTTGGAAGAACCAACAAGTTGCCATACATCAACCCGGGATACTGTGCGAGATGTGAGGAATGTATGCATTCATGTCCTTCAACAGCAATAAGGTATTCATCACGTAAGAAAGCTTATAAGATGTACAGTGAAATCAAATCCTATGATATAGTTTCAAGTATCATAGATTATGATGTCAAAAGGCTGTCTCTTGACTTGATCAGTTTGAATAAGGTTCTTGAAAAGGTAGGAAAATCAATAGCGTTGGAATTCAATGACCAGAACTTCGAGCACTTCATCGAATGCAAGGTAAATGACATGATGGAAAGGGAGTTGAAAATCAGTTTGGACTCCAGTATTGAAGTGGATAAGTTCACAAAGCTTTTCGGTTCTTATCTGATGGACAGGAACATCGAGGTTTATGACAAGAAATGTATAGCATGTGGCGAATGTTACAACGTCTGTCCTGTAAATGCAATAGAGGTGAACGGTCCAAATCCAATAACCATCAACGACAATTGTGTTTACTGTGGAAAATGTGTTGAGGTCTGTCAATTTGACGCTATCGGTGCATATGACGATTACTTCTACAGTAAGGACAGCGATTTGTACTATGCGAGGTCATATTTATATCAACAAAGACTTGGTGACTTTTCACTTTCAGCGGACAAGTGTCAGGCTTGTGCGATTTGTGTAAAGAATTGTCCTGCCGATGCGTTGTCATTGACTGAGGATGATGCAATAGATTTCGACAGCGAAAAATGTATCTACTGCAGAACCTGTGAGGAAATCTGTCCGTTGGATGCGATTAGAATAGTTAATTTCAGGTGAACCATGTTTGAAAAATCATTTATTACAGATTGTGAAGGTCCTCTGACCTTGAATGACAATGCATTTGAATTGGCTGCTAATTTCATTGAAGACGGTGGAGAATTATTCAAGATTCTCAGTTTATACGATGATTATCTGGTGGATGTTGTCAAGAAAGAAAACTATAAGGCAGGAAACACCTTAAAGTTGATCTTGCCATTTTTTGTGGTTGAAAACCTTAAGAATAATGATATGGTTGAATTTTCCCAAAACAATATCTACTCAGTCAGGGATTCAAAATTCCTATTGAATTACTTGAAGGAAGCTATGAATACTTACATAGTCAGCACCAGTTATGGTCAGTATATTGAAGCAGTTTCCAATTATATGGAAGTTCCATTTGAAAACACATTTTATACAAATGTGGATGTGGATGCACTTGAACTTTCTGTCGAAGAAACTGAAAAAATCAAGGAATTCAAAAAATCAATACTTGAAAATCCGACAGACTATGAGCTGTTTGATGACATATTCTTCAAACAGATTACCCAAATGGGAATCTATGACAAAATCAAGGAAATAGAAGTTGTTGGAGGTCAAGGCAAGAAACTGGCCATTGATGAGATAATCGAAAGGGATGGAATTGATGTCAATGAAATCCTCTACATTGGAGACAGCATAACTGATGTCGAACCATTGGAGTTTGCCCGCAATAATAATGGTGTGAGCATATCATTCAACGGAAACGAATATCCATTGAATGTGGCAGAAATTGCAATTGTCTCACCAAGTGCAATAGCGACTGCAGTAATCGCTAACGTTTATGCAGATCATGACAAAGATAAAGTTTTAGAATTTATAAATGAGTATAATGGCTCAAATGATTATGAAAAATTATTTAATGACTACAATATTAATGAAAATGTAAAAAATGAATTTTTCTCAATTTTTAAAGAGGAATATCCTGTAATTCAAATAATCACTGATGAAAACTATGAGGATATCCTAAAAATAAGCAAGGAAATGAGAAATAATATCCGTGGTCAAGATATAGGTGGATTAGGTTAGGTGTAAAGATGAGTTATGATAAAGTAGAAGACACATTCTTTGAAGCATTTCAAGGAAAATATGTAAGGGCATTGATTACTGGCCCTAATGAAAAAATCGTAAAAAGAGCAGCATACGATTCAACTTCAACTCCTAGTGCAGTGATTGGTAGGGTTGAAGGGGGTGTTGAAGGATTTTTAGACAAGTCCGAAACTCCTGACGGAAGGTATGGTGCTATTGTCCAATACTGGTTAGGCGGTGACGATGTTGAAAAATTCGCATTTGAACTTTCCTACAGATTAAGACAAGACGTATTGGTCAAACCGTTCACACGTATCTTTGATTACTCTGATAAAGACAGTGATGAATATATTGAAATGATGGACATTGTAGGTCACTGCGGTGATGGATATGAATGGATTGTTGAGGAATATGGAAGAAAAATGATCAACGTTCCTATTGCAGTGCCTGATTTCCAAATTGAAGAGAAATTCAAAATAAACGATGGGACCATGGGAGGTAACTTCTGGTATCTATGTGAAACTCCGGAAGCCGTGCTTGAAGCCGGTGAAGCAATCATTGATGCCATCATGGAAGTTGAAGGTGCAACAGCACCATTCGATATTTGTTCAGCTGCTTCAAAGCCTGAAACAAATTTCCCGGAAATCGGTCCGACCACCAATCATGTTTACTGCCCATCATTAAAGGAGACTTTAGGCGATGAGTCCAAGGTTCCTGAAGGCGTTAACTACATTCCTGAAGTTGTAATTAATGCAATCGATGAGGAATCAATGAACAATGCAGTTAAAGCAGGTATTGATGCTGCTTTAAAATTTGATGGTGTAATTAAAATATCTGCAGGTAATTTCGATGGAAAACTTGGAGATAAGAACATTAATCTATTAGATATCTTAAAGTAAGGTTTTAATATGGAAATATTTGACAATGATTTGAATGCAGAAGTCATAGGATTTGGCGCATTGAATGTGGATAAATTATATTCAGTGGAACATATAGTCTCAAAAGATGAGGAAAGTTTCATCAAGGACGAAACCGACACTCCCGGAGGTTCTGCAGCAAATACCATAATAGGTTTATCCAGATTGGGGTGTTCCACCTCATTGATTGGAAAAATTGCTGAGGATGAGGACGGTGACTTGATAGAGTACAATTTGGCCGTCAATGGAGTATATACAAATAATTTAATCTATTCTGAAAATGGGTCTACAGGAAAATGCTTAGGTTTTGTCGATTCTGAAGGTGAAAGATGCCTTTACATCGACCCTGGAGTTAATGATGAAATCAGAATCGATGAGATAAATCCATTAAACATCATGAGATGTAAAATCATGCATTACACATCTTTTGTTGGCGACTCATTCAAAACTCAGATTGAACTGTTGGATAAGCTTAGCAAGGAATGCATATTAAGCTTTGATCCTGGAATGCTATATGTGCAAAAAGGCTTTGACGAGTTAAAACCTATTCTTGATAGGACTGATATATTATTGATAAATGAGTCAGAATTAAGATTATTATGTAATAATAATGAATCCTCTTTAAAAGAGTTGGCTATTGGATTTTTAGATTTGGGAATTGAAACTGTTGTTGTAAAACAAGGCTCAAAAGGAGTGTTTGCAATGAATGGCAATCAGACCTGTGAAGTCGAGTCATTTGAGTGTGATGTTGTTGACACTACCGGTGCGGGCGACAGCTTTAACAGTGGATTCCTATATTCTTACTTGAAAGGTTATGATTTGGAAAAATCATGCAAAATCGGAAATTGGGTGGCCAGCAAGGCAATAGAAGGATTCGGTATGGAAAAATTCCCTTCCCTAAAGGACTTGGAGGAATTTTTTTAAGTTTATTTAAATAAATTATTTAGTTGGTATTAAAATGAATGTGTCTTTTATAAAACAGATGAAAAACTTGGAACGTGAGGTCCTTTTGAAGTCTGTTGAATTAGATGATGACGGTGACGATTTCCAATTCGAACTGGAGGATTTCAGTACCGAAGAAGAAATCATTGCCGTTGCGCCTAGGTGCGTAAGGTGTAATACCTGTGTTGGTGAATGTCCAGTTAATGCAATCGAACCAGCTAATATTTTCAGAATGGCTAAAATTACTGACAAGTGTGTGAAATGTGAGATATGCGTTCAGACATGTCCGGTTTCAGCAATCAAGCTGATCAGTAATGCAGTCGTTTATAATAGTGAGGATGAGCGTGATGTTATTGAATATAATTTGGCTAACGTTAGCTATCCTCATAGAGTAGTTCGTATGAATGAAATTTCAATTGATTATTCAGTTGATAATAATTGGGATGATTGTGCAACCTTATGTCCAACAAATGCATTCACTCTTGAATTCAGAGAGTTCTTTGAAGATTTGGATATGGATTTAGGCATTGAACTAATCGATGATGAATTGTATCCATATATCAATGAAAAGATGTGCATTGGATGTGGGGCATGTAAAGAAATATCACTAAATGAGTTTGCAATTGAATTGGATAGATACATCGGACCTATTCATCATTCTAGGTTCATTGATGTAAACTATGATTCATGCGTGAATTGTTTTTTATGTGAAGAGAATTGCCCGACAGGTGCAATAGAGTTAGTTGATGGTGAAGTTGTCCTTGACAATGATAAATGCATAAGATGTGTTGAATGTACAAATCATTGTCCTGTAGGAGCACTTAAAAGAATAGATATGAAATAAAATGGGGTATGTTTATGAAAGCAAAAGAATTAATGGATGAAAGTTTTGTATACTTGAACTGTGATGACACAGTGGTGGACGCTTCAAAAGCGATGGAAGATGTAAGACGTTTTACTTGTCCTGTTGTAAACGAAAACAAGCAATTGGTCGGATGGATTACAGCATTTGACATTACAAGAGGTTTGAGGGAAGGTCATGAAAAGATATCTGACATCATGAGCAGTTCCGAAGAGGTTTCAACAGTTCATGAAAATGATCCTGCAAGAAAAGCAGTAATATTAACTGCTAACAACAAGTTTGTGACCGTTCCTGTTGTGAATGATGACAATCAGGTTATAGGTATGGTTCGTGCATGTGACATCGTTGAATTGCTGTCCGAGCTTTATGACATCAAAGTCGTGAAATTATACAAGGCAATGCAAAACCAACTCAAAGGGGTAACATGGGAAGAGTTGATGGCAGCATCCGCTTTGGTATCCAAGAAAACAACCGGTCAAAAGATTTCTCCTGAAGAGTATGAAGCAAATATCATGAATTCCACATTCGGTGAAGCCATTTGGGCTACTGGTGGACTTGAAAAGTTCTTCGCAGGTTTGATTTCTGTTGGAGAAATGGTTATTGCTCGCCGTGTTGGAAAGGCAAAGAAATAAGTTGATTTAGTGAATGAAAATTTACCAACAACACATTTGATTACAACTAATAATTCTACATTCACTAACCCCATTAATCCTAAAATCATTTGATTTTAGGCATTTTTCTATTTTTCATTAATTATTTATATTGACCTGGACAAAGATTTAATTGTTTGGTGAATAAATGCATATCGATAAAAAATTTTTTATTATACTAATCATTTTTTTATTTGTCAATATTGCTGCGGTTTCAGCTGATGATTTAAATTCAACTGAGATTGTTGAATTGGATCATGATGGCTCAGCAGACCTTGAAGCTGAAGATATTGCTGATGAGGGTGTTGATGAGGTAAATTCATCTGTTTTAGAACCTATTGAAAAGACAACGCCGAAAATCTCAATTGAATCAAAGAAAGTTAACTGCAAGGACACTTTGGAAATCCAGCTAACCAACTCTTCTGGCGATGCCTTAAAATCTAAAAAGATAATTGCCAGTATTAATGATAAGAAATATCCTCTTACCACCAATTCAAAGGGAATTGCAAAACTGACCATTGATTTGCCTGCAAAAACATATAAGTTGACCATGTCCTTTGAGGGTGATGACAACTATACTCCAGTATCTAAAAGTTTCAATATTAAAGTGGTCAAGTTGCAGACCAAAATCACCGAATCTGCCAATTTTGCAGTTAAGGGGAACTATTTATATTTCTCTTTGGCAGATAGCAATGGAAACCGCTTGGCAAATAAGAAGATGACAATAAAATTCAATGGAAAAACTTATACTAAAAAAACCAATCAGTATGGTACGGCCAAACTTAAAATCAAATCATCTAACTCTAAGTATTCCATCAAGGCTAAATTTAAAGGCGACAATAAGCATAAATCTTCTTCAAGAAGCCTTAAGATTCATGTAATCTCATCAAGATCAATTAAAATAGAGAATACTAAGGTGCTTACAAATGGGTTTATCAGAGTTTATCTGAAAGTTGCCGGAAAGGCAGTCAGCAAAAAGGTCACTCTGACAATTGGCAACAAGAAACTGTCCAAAAAGGCAAATTCCGAGGGAATTGCAGTTTTCAAACCTCAAGTCAAAGCGGGCTTTTATACGGTTAAGGCAAAGGTTGGAAAATATTACTCACAAAAGATTCTCATGTGTTATGAGGGTAATGTAAAAGACCCATTAAAAGAGAAGGTTGCCTTGAAAAATGGAGTTCCGGACGTTGATTTGATGCCGGGAAATTATGTTACAGGTGATGGCAATGCAAAATACACTCTTAAAAAGTCCCAATATAAGGATGTTCTAAAAAGAGATAGCTATTGTCTGTTTTTAAATAATAAACTGACAAAATACACTTTCTTTAAAACTAAGTCACATCCTAACTTGAATCATATTATCTCACGGGAGAAATGGAACGTTATTGAAAGGGCCATCAACACAAAACTTGTCAAAAAGAACAAGAATGGCTATTGGCCTGGCAAGATAACAGTTTCCCTTAAGGGAAAATCATACACTTATCCTGAAGTTAGGGATGTTCAGGGAACAGGATATACCTGCGGTCCGACATCAGCCAGTGTCTGCAGCCAGGTTTTGAAGAATTATTTCTGTGAGAGATACTTGGCAAAGATTTCAGGAACTGATTCCACCGGAACCAGTTGCCCTAATATGGTTGCCGCACTTCAAAAGAATAATTTCAAATGCAGTTACTTCTATAAGTCCACATTCACTTCAGCATTGAATGAGCTTAAGAAAGGAGGTGCCGCTTTGATATTCCATGCAAACAATCATTATGTTAGCATTCTGGACATAAGTGGCGACGGCAAGAAGGTTTTGGTAAGTAATTCCTACGGCACATATGACAATATCCCTACCAAGTGGGTAAAGGTGAGCTATATGAAAAACAGGTTCTCTCCAAAATGGGATGAAAGCCTGATAGTTAGACTTAACTATAATCTGCCGGATGCCGTAAAGGATAGTGTCAACAGTTATTACAGTAGTTTCGGCACAAATTGGCTTAAGCATAGTACCGGTCAGGGGATTGGTAGAGTTTAATTTTTCAAATTAAACTTTTTTTTATTTTTTTATCATTCTTATTTTAGATATATCAAATAAGCTTTATAATTACTTTTAAATACTTTAAAACTTAATATTAGTGTGTATGGATTTGAATTTTGACTTTACTGAAAAAAGAGTAATAATTACTGCATTTTTCTGTATGGCGTTCACCATTGCAAACTTAATAACCGTTAAAATCATTAACATTGGATTTTTAGGAATGGAAACTCCTGCTGGAGTATTGATTTATCCTTTAGTATATATCTTAACCAATGTGATTGCTGACGTTTATGGTGAAAGGACTGCACGTAGAACCATTATTTTAGGTCTTTGTGTAGATGTGTTGTTTGTTTTCATGACAACATTAATATTATTCTTGCCTTCTCCTGCAACATATACCGGAGACTCAAGCTTGGCATTTGTATTTACACAAACTCCAAGAATCCTTGTTGCATCATACATTAGTTACTTAATCGGTAACTTTGTAAACGCAAGAATTACAACAATTGTTAACAGAGGAAACGACTATTCCGCTGTTAAAAACTTAGCTGTAATCGCTTTCAGTGAATTAATCGACAACTTTGTTTTCATCGGTTTAGCATTCATCGGTGTTTTCCCTGTATGGGAAATCTTAGTGATGATTATTTCTCACTGGGTATTAAGTTTAATTTGGAGTGCAATCGCTCAACCATTCACAGGTATGACTGTAAGATGGGCTGAGAAAGGAAAACCTGCAGAAGCTTAAATTTTTTAGGGAATTCATTTTCCCAACTTTTTTTTATTTTTCACATTGCTATTTTTTTAATGAGAAAACATTTATACTTTCATTTAGAAATATATGACTAATCATAAATGATTATTTCAGTATTTAAAGCGTAATTGTACAGTTTTTAAATATTTTAATGGTTAATTGGTAAGTTATTCAATTTAATTTTTAAATTAATTAATCAATTTATGAGAAATATAGGAAAATTTTGTGATAAGTATGGTGGAAGAAAATAGTAACATGTTACTCGGCACTGGTGACAAGCCAACCGCATTAAGGTGGCTTCTGCTTGCTATCCAGCATGTATGTGCAATGTTTGGGGCTACAATTCTGGTTCCTATCGTTGTAAACACCACTGCTGGTGCAGATATATTGTCAATTCCAGTAGCATTAGTTTCATCTGGTATAGGTACATTAATCTATCTGATTTGTACCCGTAATAGAAGCCCAGTATATTTGGGAAGTTCATTTGCATTCATTGCTCCTATGGTTGCGGGTTATGCAATCGGGGGTACTGGAAGTGTATTCACCGCATTAATGATTGTGGGTATTGTATATGTAATCATCTCACTGATCATCCGTATGACAGGTCCTAGCTGGATTAACAGACTGCTGCCTCCTGTAGTAGTCGGTCCGATGATTATGGTAATTGGTTTGTCCCTTGCTCCAACAGCAATTTCATCAATTGGTCTGGATTTGGAAGTTGTGCCATGGCAAAGTCTGTTTGTTGCATTCATTTCATTCTTGGTGACTGCAATTGTTGCGGTTCGTGGAAAAGGAATCCTGCAGGTCATTCCGTTCTTGGTTGGTATCGTTGTAGGTTATATAGTCGCTGCTGCTTTAGGTATGGTTGATTTTTCAGCTACCCTTGCTGCCCATGTAATTGAGGTTCCTAAATTCTACATGCCGTTCATGAGCTATAATCTGAACTTTGCGGCAGTACTGACAATAGTTCCAATTGCACTTGTGACAATGGTGGAGCACGTTGGAGACCACAAGGTTTTGAGTGAAATCATCGGTCGTGACTTGATTGAAGATCCAGGTCTTCAAAGAACCCTTCTCGGTGACGGTCTTGCAACATTCGTTGCAGCATTGCTTGGAGGACCAGCTAACACCACCTATGGTGAAAACACTTCAGTTGTCGGTATGACTCGTGTGGCATCAACCTACGTAATAGGTCTTGCTGCAGTCATTGCAATAATATTTGCATTCTCAGGACACCTGACTGCAATTTTAACCGCAATTCCAGGTCCTGTTTTAGGAGGTATTTCAGTATTGCTATACGGTTTCATATGTGTAAACGGTTTGAAAATTTTGATTCACAACCAAGTGGACTTCAACAACAATAAAAATGTGGTTGTCGCTGCAACAATGCTTGTTCTAGGATTAGGTGGTGCAGCATTATCATTCGCATATGGAGACTTGTCCATATCAATTTCAGGAATGTCTCTTGCAGCTATTGTAGGAGTATTATTAAATCTTTTAGTGCCGGAGGAAAACCATGAATGAGTTCGTATTAAACCATCCGTTGATAACTCATAAACTAGCAATTTTAAGAGATGTAAACACAGGAACAAAAGAGTTCAGGGAACTTGTAACAGAAATATCAACAATCCTTGTTTATGAAGCTATGTGGGATGCAAAACTTGAGGAAGCAACAATTGAAACTCCATTGGAAAAGATGGATACTGGTATGTTGAATGAAGACAATTATGCTATCGTTCCAATCTTAAGGGCAGGAATGGGTATGGTTGACGGTGTCTTGAACGTTATTCCTAATGCAAAGATAGGCCACATCGGTCTTTATAGGGATGAGGAAACCTTCGAGCCTGTGGAATACTACTACAAAATGCCTGAAGGAATCGGAAACCGTGAGGTTTTAGTGGTTGACCCTATGCTTGCAACCGGTGGAAGCGCATCAGCAACAATTTCAAGGCTCAAGCAGGACGGTGTAAGCAAGGTAAAATTGCTGTGTATTGTGGCTGCACCTGCAGGTATCAAATGCATTGAGGAAGACCATCCTGATGTTGAAATATTCTGTGCAACAGTGGATAGGGAATTAAACGAAAATGCATACATCCTGCCAGGTCTTGGAGACGCTGGTGACAGAGTATACGGTACAAAATAGTGAAGTCAATCTTCACTAACTTTTTTTTCTTTTTTGGTGATTACATGTTAGATGAATGTCCTATGTGCGGTTATCCTTGCGATGTTTTTGATGTGCCTTGTCCTAATTGCGGTTTCATTCCGTTTGACCCTGAATCAGGTGATTGACTGTGTGGAACTTGATCTGACCGATTTTGATAGTTATACTGTCAAATACAGTCTATAACATTTGCATGAAATCGATGCCTTCAGATGTCAATCCATTTGCTGCATTGATGGTTACATACATTGGAGCTGCGATTATCACTGCGATAATATTTGTTTTCATGGTAAAACCGGCGAATGTAGCCTTTGAATTGTCAAAGGTCAATTGGACTTCAATCATATTGGCATTGGTTATCGTTGGTCTTGAAGTGGGATACGTGTTTGTCTATCGTGCAGGATGGTCTGTAAGCACTGCAAGTGTTGTTGCAAACATAGGATTGGCTTGCGTTCTTTTGGTTGTTGGATATTTCCTATACAAGGAAAATGTTTCCCTGCAGCAGATTTTAGGAATATTTGTCTGCATGGCAGGGTTGATTTTGATAAATTTGTGAGGTGAAAATATGATTTGTCCTAGATGCGGGTCATGGATTGACCTTGGAGAGCCATGCTGTCCTGAATGCGGATATGACGGTTCCGACGATGATGATGAAGAAGATGACTATTACTGACATAAAATTTTTATAGTATTTTTTTATTAAATTATCTTATGAGCAGGCAGGCCTATGTAAACAAGGATGTTCCAATAACTGAAATCCGTAGGGTAAAACGTGATTTGCAGAAGTTTGTGGATTTATATGAAAAAGTGACATTCATAGAGGAGTTATACTGTGATGAAACTGTCAAATCTGCAATGGAGCGCAGGGGCAAAACTCCTCAAACTGGATATAAATGGTTGAAAACATGGAATGATGAGGGTTTTGACGGTCTGTTTAGAAAGGAAGGTTCCGGGAGAATCTCCAAGTTGTCAGATTATCAATTGGAAATTTTAAAGAATAACATTACGGTTAAGGGTTTATCAAGCATTTCTGAGATTAAAAAAGAGATTCAAAAAGAATTTAATGTTACTTATTCAGAAAGGCACCTGCGCAGGCTTATTTTTGATTTGGGTCTTTTGGATGTTATTAATTCCAACAAGATAAAATGATTATTTATATATACTTTTTTTTGTCCTATACATATTTTTTAATCATATTTTTTCACTAAACAATTTTTAACTTCTCACTATTTTCATTAGAATTCTAATAAATTAATGATTTGTTCAATTATATTATAAATTTTTTATTAATATGTTTTATAAATTAAGTTTATATAATATATTTGATTAATATATTTCTAGAATTATTAGCAATGTCGTCAACTTAATTTTTGATTTCATGTTTTTTCCTGGTTTTTATGTTGGTTTGTAGTTGATGTTGAATTTTCGTTGTTTTTTCTTGTTTCTGGTTGTTGTTGGATTTTTGATGTCTTTGTTTGGCGATTGTGTGCAGGAATCTATTAATTTTTTTGTGTATTTTCTTATTATTTCTTTTGTGGGATTTAGAATCATTATGGGCAGGTATTTTTTGAGTTTTCGTATTAGGTGTGCTTGATTGACTTTGTATTTTTGTTTTATTCCTTTTTGTCTTTTTACTCGGTTGATTAGTAGGTTGAAATAGATTTTGTAGTATTGGAAGATGTTATATTTGATGAATTTGGAATATATGTCTTGTTTGATAGTTATTTTTCTTTTTCCAGTGTAATTTTCTATGTTTAGTCTGTTTTTCATTGTATTGTAGTTGGTTTCGATTCCCCAGCGCAGATTATAGAGTTCTTTGAAATCTTCCATTGTGAAGTTTTTATCTAATATGTTAGTTAATAAGTATTCTTTTGATTCGTTTTCAAGATTTATTGTTAGTATTCTTAATTTTAAGTGTTTTTCTTTGCTGTATTTTTCTTTTAGGTCTTTGTTGTGGAATTTTTTTAGTCGCTGTTTTGTGAGTTCTAGTTCGATTTCTGCGTCGTTTTCTGTTATTTTGTATCTGTCGTCTATATAGCTTTTATCTTTTAATCTGACGATAAAATAACTGCTCATGGACATTATGTGTGCATATAGCTCCATTGCGTTGTATCCTCTGTCAAAAATGAAAATTGATTTTTCTGGGATGATTAATTCTTGGATATTCTCTAGGTTTTGGTGCATTAATGGTAATTCTGCTTGTTTGTAGTTTCCTATGATTCCATCGAGTATAAATCCGTTTAATAAGTCCATTATTGATGAAAATTTGGCTTGAGCTGGTTTTCTGTATTTTTCAGTGTTTTTGATTTGGAATTCTTTTCGAACTTCTTCAAAATCAGGAATTTCAAAGTCAGATCCATCACCACCAAACAAACGAAATCCTTTGTAACTCTTAAAAAAGTCATAATTTTTATGATAATTAATTTCAAGCAAGTATTGTTTACTTATTTCTTTAAATACTAATGGATTAATGAATGTTCTTTGTTTAGAAAATGCTTGTCTTGTTATTTGTTGAATGTCTGTTGTGAAATTGTCTTCGATAAAATCTTCAAGATCTGCCTGATTGGATGTCCCTTTATTAAAGCAAAGAAACGTCACATAATCCTTAAATGAAAATTTACTGTCTCTTATAAATTTATTTTCTCCAAGAACATATTTTTCAATAGGTTTTGCAATATTATCAAATGTATTTTTAATATGATAAAACATGGAGCATCACAACACTATACTGAGACGAAATAACATTAAAATTAATGTTTTTTCTGATTTTTAAGGATTTTACAACAAGTTTCACAAATTCTATTTTTTGGAAAAAAATAGAAAAATTAATTAGTTCCTTTCCCCAATATAGTATTGAGGGTTTGTTATTTTCTCGCATAATATATAATATACCCTCAATCCTTAATAAAACTTTGTATAATTCCTCAAATCTATTTTTAAATATTTACAACTTCTAATAATGACTCATGTCATATCAATATCAACCATTTAAAAATTAATGAAATTTACAGCTGATTTAACTAAAATAAATAAAGCACCAATTAAATTGATTCAAGACATAATAACTTGCAAAATAAAATAAGACAAATAACTATTTAAATAAAGAAATACAAATAGTAAATTATTAATTTTAAAAAATAAAAATTTTGAACACAGTATATTACTAATAAACTAATAATATATTAATAAAACAAAAAATAAGAATTTTCAGAAAAAATTAAGTTGACGACATTGGAATTATTAGAGTGTATATTATGAATGAGAACATAGACAGAGGAATGTCAACATTAATTATTTTTATTATTGCTGCGGCCATATTGAGTGCCGCTCAGAGTGTAGTGACAACCGGTATTACCGGGATAATGGCTGATTTTCATGTTCACTCAACAACAGCACAATGGATTTACTCCTCATTCTTGCTGGTATTGGGTGTTATGATACCGTTATCTGCATTTTTTACCCGTAGATTTAAGATAAAGACAATATTGCTGGCCTCATTGGGCTTGTTTTTAATAGGATCAATCATAGCGTATATTGCTCCAAACATTGGGGTACTGATTCTTGCAAGGGTTATCCAGGCCTGTGGATCTGGAATCCTGCTTCCAATTACTCAGATTGTGCTTTTTAAGGTCATTCCTGAGGAAAAATGGCAGGTTTACATGGGACTGTTTGGTTTCATCATAGGAATCGCCCCTGCATTGGCTCCGACAGCCGGAGGATTCATTATCGATTCCGTCGGATGGAGATCCATATTCTTGATATTTGCAATCATGGTTGCGATATTGATGGTGGTTGCTTCAGTTGTTGTGAAACTGGAATTCGAAACAGGACACTATCCGCTGGACATAGCTTCACTGATACTTTGTGTGCTTGCATGTGTCGGCATAATGTTTGGATTTTCAAACATCGCCCAAAACGGATTCGACATGATTTGGGTAATATTGCCTATTGTGATTGGTGCAATATCTTTAGTGCTATTTGTCAAAAGGCAGTTCGGCATTGAAACTCCATTACTTGATTTGCATGCCCTTAAAAACAAGTATTTCTTCTTTGGAACATTATTCTCAGCTATATTGTACTTTACAATGTGCGGATTGAATGTTATCATGCCTTTGTTTGCCCAAAGCATAGCAAGCCATGATGCGACAACTGCTGGAGTCATATTGCTTCCGGCAACTCTTGTGATGATTGTGTTCAACTTCATAGGTCCTTTGATGGCCAACAAGTTCGGTGTTCGCAAGGTATTGCTTCTATCCTGTTTATTCACCGTTGTAGGGTACCTTTTGATGATGACCTATACAAGAACAACTTCTGTTGAGTACATGGTCGTAACCCAGATTGTGCGTGCAATCGGTGCGGGATTAGGATTGATGCCTGCAGTAACATGGACAATTGCGGTTGTATCAGGTGACGTTGAGGATGCAACAGCAATCAACAACACAGTAAGGCAAATCATAGGTGCAATCGGTTCAGCGGTTGCGGTTGTGCTGATGGCTGCATTTGCAGGAGGAAATGTGGGTCATAACTACCTTTCAGTGTCCGCATTCGCGCAGACTTCACTTGTGATGTCAATTCTTGCAATCATCTCAGCGGTGATTGTTGTATTGTATATTAAGGATGAAATTCACGATTTAATGTGATTTCATTTTATTATTTTTTTTATTTGCCTATATAACTTATTTTATAAATAATTTTTTTTTAATTGAAACAAATTTAATGATGGTTATGAATTTTTTCAAGTTGATTGAATTTTTTGTATAATTTTATTAATCATTTTCACAGTTAAATTGTATTATAGTTACGATGTTGGGGATATATTTTCTAAAGGGTAATTTTTATTAATTTTTTATTTTTTTTCAGTTTTTATAATAAATTATTTAAAAGATTTTCAATAAATATCATATTATCTTACTCTGGGAGGATTAATATGAATAAAAGCGATTTGAAGAGGAACCATTATATGCTAAAAGGGCCTCTTGCCAAAAAAGGTTATGACTGGTGGTGGCATTCTTTCACTGGTTACAACAAAAAAACCGGTGAGGCAAGGCCATTTTTTATAGAATACTTTACATGTAACCCTGCATTGGCTGAAGATGAACCAGTGCTTGGACAAGACCCTGAAAACCAAAAAGCGGGCAAAAGACCATCTTACTGCATGATTAAGGCAGGTGCATATGGTAAAGACCCAAAACAAATTCATAATTTTTACTCAATGAAATATTTCAACTGTCCCGATGATGAATTGAACATCCAGGTCGGCGACTGCAGTTTGACAGAGACTCACATGAGCGGATTTTCAAGAGTCACTGAAGAGGAAGCCAAAAACCACCCTGAGTACATGTCTGACGCTGGGGACATGATGTGGGACCTGGACATTGACAAGCAAATCACATTCAACGTAGGTTATGGGGCAAACACCCTATTCAGAAAACTAAACTCTTTTGAAATGTTCTGGCACGCAGAAGGAATCAAAACACAATACAGCGGTACTGTATGGCTAGACGGTGAGGAATATGAAGTTATTCCTGAAAAATCCTATGGATATGCTGATAAGAACTGGGGAGGGGACTTCACTTCTCCATGGTTATGGATTTCATCCTGTAACTTGACAAGTCTTATTACAGGCAAAAAATTAAACAATTCCGCATTTGAAGCCGGTGGTGGAAGGCCAAAGGCATTCGGTATTGCTTTGCCTCGTAAATTATTGATAGGTTTCTACTATGAAGGAAAAATGTATGAATACAACTTCGCAAGATTCTGGAACCTTGTAAAAATCGACTTTGACTTCGAGGAAGGCGAAGACGTTCACACATGGCATGTTAACGCAAGCAACAGAAACTCCAGAATGGAGTTGGTTCTTTACTGCAAACGTGAAGAAATGATGCTTTTCAACTATGAAGCTCCTGACGGTCAAAAAAGACATAACCGCTTATGGAACGGTGGAAGCGGTTACGGTGAAATCAAATTATACAAGAAAGATGGAACCCTCATTGACCATGTGAAAATTGAAAACGCAGGTTGCGAATATGGGGAGTATGATGACGAATGATATTCTTTGATATCCTTGCATTAATTGTTGTATATGTTTACGTTGCTATCATTTTCGTTGTAGCTGAAATGGTTTTAAAGACACGGCCTGAAGTTTCACGTAAATTTTTACATATTATGGTAGGTAACATGATATTTGCCATGCCATTTTTCTCAGATCCGTGGGTAATGGTTTGGTTCTTGACACTGCCAATCACAATAGTGCTATTCTTCCTGACAGAATATTCTCCTATCAAGATTGAAAACAGCGTGACCGAATCCGGACATGCTTTAGGTTTATTCTTCTATGCTGGAATCTGGACAGTATTGATTGCAATATTCGCTTCAATCGCACCGGCAAACGACCCTAAATATTACATTTGGATTGTTGCATTGGCTATTGTTCCAATGGTATACGGTGACGGATTTGCAGCATTGATAGGTCAAAAATTCGGTAAGGTCAAATACACCGTATTCGGTGGAACAAAGTCTCTAGAAGGATCACTTACCATGTTTGTTGTTACAACAGTTATGAGCGTATTCGTATGGATGGTTTTCTCTTCAATCGGATGTGCGATGCCTGAATTCAACATTGTTTATATCATAGCAATCTCTGCTGTTGCAACAATCTGTGAAGCGTTCAGTTATGGTGGAATTGACAACTTGACAGTTCCTGCAATAACTTCAATCTTATATTACTTAGTAACTATCTTATAGTTACTAATTTCAATTTCTATTTTTTGCATCTTAGTTTATGAAATTCGCATCTCAGTAAGGTTGATAACTAGTGCTTTATATATAGTTAAACTAAGTACTATTATCGAATTAAAGGAGATAATAGTGATGTCTGACAGTTTAAGAGCAAGAGCTGAAGAAAGAGTAAACCTGAAAATTAAATTTTATAGAAACTTAAAAGCATATTTAATTGTTAATGCAGTTTTAGCAGTAATCAACTGGTTTAGCTCACCTGACTTTTGGTGGGTTTCTTTCCCAATAGTCTTCTGGGGAATCGGTGTTCTAGTTGACTTTTTAAAGGCTTATGTATTCATTGATGATTTCGACAGCGATGATTACAGAGAACGTAAAATCCAAGAGGAAATGGAAAAATTAAGGATTTAAATTATGAAAGTAAATTTATTTGTTTCAAGAGATATTGACGAGCCTCATGCAGATATCCATACCAATGAGCTGACCGATAACGTTACAAAGGCAATATCAATTCTGGAAAGTGATGATTCTAATGACATGATTGCAGTCAAGAGGGGATTAGATATTGCATTTTTGGAATTTGATGAAATATTCATGTTCAGGGTTGAGGACAAACAGGTGAAAGTATTTACCCAGGATAAGGAATACCTGATTAAAAAACCTCTGTATCAGGTTGAGGAGCAGTTAAGCGGTGATTTTGTGCGCATTTCAAAAACAACAATCATCAACTTAAGAAGGATAGAGCGTGTGGCTCCCTCACTTAAGGGAATGATGTTTATCGAACTTAAGAATGGATTGAAGGACAATATCTCAAGGAAATACTTGCCAGATTTTAAGAATGCTTTGGATTTATAGGTGGAATCATGAAACTTACGGATATAATTGAAAGTTTAGCTTTAGGCGCTTTTGTCGGATGCTTTATCGGATTGATGGTTGCAGTCTTGATTTCTTTCCAGGTGGGACCTCAAAACATCAGCTTTTCCGGGGTGGACATAATCAATCTCTTCTTCGGATGCATAGTCATAGGATGGAGCTTCTCATTGACCGGATTGATATATGAAAGGGAAGACATCGCATTGCCGCTTCAAATCATTTTCCAGATGGGAATCGGGATGACTGTGCTGTTCTTGGTTGCAGTTTATCTTAAATGGATGCCGATTAATCTGGGAATCGGTCCGATAATAACATGGATTTTGATTGCTTGTGTGTTTGCAGCAGTCTTCTGGTGTGGCTTTTATGTATATTATTACTTGCTTGCACGCAATATAAATAAAAAAATAGTGAACGGTAAATAGCTGAGCTATTTTTCCAGTTTAATCGGTTTCAAATCCGCATTCGCTACAGGTTTTATTTTGGAATTTGATGATTCCTCCGCATTGGGGACATAACCATTTTTCACGGTCTTGTGCCATCATCTTTCCAATGCCTGTAGTTTTAATTCTTTTTGCGGAACCCAAAGTGTCAAGACCATGCCTCTTGATATATTTTTTTGAGTGCTTTTTCATTAATGGGCAGGGAAATTCACTGCAACGCCCGCAATAGCTGAAATTCTTTTTATCAAAGCAGGCTTTGATCTTGCATTTTAGACTGGCCTTGCTTTTTCCGTCGTTACTTATTAAGCATCCTCCACAGGGGTTTTGATATTTTTCACAACTGATGCAGTTTATCCCACAAGGGGCAAGCAATTTTGAATCTAGTTCATCGGGCATTTTCATAATAGTAGTTTAGTTAAAGAAATTAATATATTTATTTAATCCGAGGGAGATATTATATTTAAGTGATAATATGGACGAAAAAGAGTATGACGAACAATTGGCAAAGGCAGTTGAGTTTCATGGTCATCTATGTGGAGGAATTGCAATTGGAACCAAACTTGCAATGTATGGTTTGGAACTTTTGGGAATGGAACTGAATCAGGTCCATAAAAACCTGATTGTATTTTTGGAAATTGACAGGTGCATGTCTGATGCCGTTCAGTCAGTTACAGGATGTTCCATGGGGAAACGGACATTGAAGCAGATGTACTATGGGAAATTTGCAGCAACATTCTATAATATGGATACAGGAGTTGCATTGAGGATAACTGATGCAGATGCAAATAAAAAGATTAAGAATAATGAAACAAAAGAGGAAATGATTTCCCGATTTAGAAGAACCCCTCCTGAAGAATTGTTCAAGGTTACTAAAGTAAAACTTGAACTGGGTCCGGGTGACATGCCGGGCAAGCCTTACATCACAACATTCTGTTCAGTTTGCGGTGAAAAGGTTTCTGACGGACGTCACGTGCTCAGAGGAGGCAAACCGATGTGCAGGTCTTGTGCGGAAGGGTCTTATTATGAGATTATTGAAGAATGAGTTATATTGATTTTATTCTTTGTTTAGTTGGAGTTTCAACTCCTTTGCTATTTTTTTTAATTAATTGTACGATATCGTAATATTGATTTGAGCTTGTAAAATTGTTTTTATTTAAAATAAGACATTTAAATATCTTTGATTATAATATAAATTCATGAACTTCAGAGATATTGAATACAGATTTTCATTAATGTTAAAATTTCTTTCAAATGCATTTTCCCTAAATGAATTCAAAAGGTTTTTAAAGGACAATCGTGGAGGATTGATGTTGTCATTTGATGAAATTCACATTCCAGATAAGGACTGGCTGGACTATAAGCGATTGGAAGTTGACCAATCTGTCAAATCAATCAGTCCCAATGATTTGACTAAGGAATTTTGTCCGAAAGTCTGTAAATTGGTTGATGAATTTCATAGGAAAACTGTTAATGAGGATATTGAATGGATGCTGTACTTTGATTATACAAATGGTGAAGTGATATATTGTTGGAAAGGTGAAAAAGGAAAAGCTAAAGGTGATTTTGAAAATATTCATGTTTGTAATAGAAAAATTGCATCAATTCACAATCATCCACAAGGATTCTACTCGTTCCCTTCTCCAGACAATTTTGATATTTTGGAAAATGTCCATGAGGATTATGAAATAATCATTTCATATAGTGCATTTTGGATTGTAAAATTTAAAGGAAAAATTGCTAAAGAATATAGAAAATTATTTCAACAATTCCTTGGCGGGGATATGGGTAGAATTATTTCAATTATCAGAACCAATTGTCCGAAATATGATATTGATAATATTACCGAAGATGTCATAGGTAATTATTTAATGAATGAAATTGATAAAGAAATTCAAGGTATAGATTTGCTTTTGGTTAAAAAGGAGTTTGATTAAATGTCTAATGAATATGAGTCAAATGATGGGTGGGGTCAGGCATATAAATGTGGAGGGATACCTATGTATCCTGAGGAATATCATTTTCATATTGATAATCCTATTGAATTTAGTGAAGATGAAATTCAAGATAGAAAAATGCGTGTTGATAAATTTTTAAATCAGTATGGGTTCAAATTAACTAATGATTGATAATGTCGATACATTTATAAATGCTTAAAACAAATACTTTATTACTGTTATTTTAATGGCAGTGATAAATTACTTTTTTTGGGATATTGTCCCATATGGATGTGGCCCTCGTGGCTGAACAAAAAGGTGTTATTTATGTACAAATATATTAGAGACGCATGGAAAAACCCTGATGAGTCTTACGTACGTGAGCTCATGTGGGAAAGAGCTCCTAAATGGAGAAGACAAAAAGCAGTTCAAAGAATTGAAAGACCTACCAGGCTCGACAGAGCTAGAAGCTTAGGTTACAGAGCTAAAAAAGGTTTCGTTTTAGTAAGAACCAGAGTAAGACGTGGTGGAAGAAGGAAAACCCGTCACTTCAACGGTCGTAAACCTAAAAGAATGGGTGTAAACAAAATTACCCAAGCTAAATCTATTCAAAGAATTGCTGAAGAACGTGTAGGCAAAAAATACCCTAACTTAGAAGTTTTAAACTCTTACTGGGTATGGTCTGACGGTAGATATAAATATTACGAAGTAATTTTAGTAGATCCACAAAGTCCTTCTATCATTAACGATAAAAAAATCAATTGGATTTGCTCCAAAAAACACACTAACAGAGCTCTCAGAGGCTTAACCAGTGCTGGTAATAAAGGACGTGGAATTAAATCTAAAGGAAAAGGCTCAGAACAAGCTAGAAGAAGAGATTTATAATTTCTCTTTTTTCCTTTTTTCTATTTTTGATAAAAATGATTCATAACATTAAATTCAGGGCTTTCGTCTATGAGGATGAGGATGTGGACGAAGTCTCACAAGCTATTTTAAACATTCTTCCTGAAGCTGAAATCGAGGCTGAAGAGGCTGAAGGAATGCTTGAAAACAAGATTCTTATTTTGACTGGTGTTGTGTCAAAGAAACGTTTCACTAAGGCTTTTTTCAATACACTTTTGGAAAGTGTGGATTTGGACAAGTTGAATGATGATCTTGAACGCAAGATGGATGAGAAGGGTAATTGGTTTTTAAGGTTCGACAAGGCCGATGCTTTGGATGAAAAATGGACCATCTTGGACAGTGGCGATGCAATACATCTTAAGGTTAAGGTTGCTGCATTTCCTGCTAAAAAACAAATTGCTGTTGACAAGGTACGTGAAGCTATTCTGAATATTTAATTTTAGTTGTGATAAACAACATATTTTAATATGGTAAAAAAATATATATTAAATATATATTGTTATTATTTAACTGAAAATTGAATAGTTTTGGGCATCTTATGAAAAACAATATTAAGATTTTAAGAAAAGCGAAGGGCTTGACTCAAGAGGAGCTGGCTAATGAGGTGGGTATTTCACGCCAGGCCATGAATGCCATTGAAAACAATCGTATGAGTCCTAATCTGATTCATGCATTTAAGATAACATTTTCATTAAATCAGAAGTATATTGAAGATGTTTTCTTATACGAAGAGTAACTAATTTTTTACATCAAATTTATATAATAAGTAAACATATGTTTACATAACAATTGCAATTAATTAATTCATGAATTTTAGAATTTTGTGTACTTTTTCTATTGCAGTTTTGATTGTGATAAAATGATTATAGATGTATTATGCGATTCTTTAAAATATTCTTTTTCAAACCCTAAAAATATCCTGAAATTGGGTTTATTTGAGTTATTTTCTGTATTTTTCATACCTGCTTTTTTTGTTTCAGGGTATCAGTATAAGATTATAGAACATTCCTTGGATTCGATTATCGGCGGTGACGACCAGATGGTTGAATTTAATGGATTTAAGCAACTTTTTTTCAATGGAATTAAAGTATATGTTGTAAAAGTGATTTATTTATTAATTCCTCTTGCAGTGATGTTTCTATTAAGATGGGATGTTGTTCATGGGGCGTTCGAGTTTATTGTGTTTTCAATCCTGTTCGTGTTAACATATAGCTATGGTTATATTGCCATTGCCCATATGATTAAAAAGAATTCATTTAAAAAAGCATTTAATCTTAATGAGATAAACCATATCATAATTAGTCAGATTGGTCTTAAACTAGTATTAGGAGTGTTAATAGGTTTTGTTATCATTTATTCTGGATTGGGTGTATTTCTAGATGATTTTGTAGATTTTCTTAATTTGTTTATTACTGCAGATATTACAATTTTCTCATTCTCCATTGATCTGGCAGGTTTTGTGGTCCTGATAATATTTGCATTGTTAGTGCAACCATTTTTACATATTTTAGTTGCAAGAATCGTTGGAATGGTTTATATGGATTTTAATTAAATTAATTCCCAAAAGAATTATCAGTTAAGTATTATGCTGTTTTTCTGCTGTGTTAGGGGATAATAAATAAATGATTTATTTTTAATAATTTAGTATTCTGCACTGATTATTTGGATTTTTCCCTTAACTTTTTGATTTCTGATATTATGTAGATTGCGTATTGTTTTTTTGGAATTAATTTGTATCGGCATATTTAAAGGGAGATATGATTTATTGAGATTTAAAATAGATGATTGTTTCATTAATTTTAAATTAATAATTTCATAGTGATATGCCGATAATGTAAATATATATTTACATATTTGTTAATTAAATAACTCATGTTATATAAATTTTTTTATAAAAAAATTTTAGAAATCAATTTATATTCTATATTTTTTAATTTAAAGTGCAATTATAAATTTATTATATTGTAAATTTTAATTTACATTTTTATCAATATGTTTATTTGTTGCTTTAATAAATATAAAATTAGGTGGATATTGTGGAAAAACAAAGTAAATATCTTATAGTATTGTTGGCTGCTTTTGTGATATGCATGGGGGTGTTCTGGTTCCAATTCAACAATGACGTGTCAACATTCATGATAATTAATGAAACTGAAGTTGCTGAAAACGGATCATTTTCAGGTATGCTGGTTGATTCATATGGCAACGGTGTGGCTAACAAAACAATTACATATCATAAGCCGGGTTATCGGATGGGAACAATTGTGGATGTGAGAACCGATGAAAATGGGGAGTTCACGATTGAAAATGCCGAATATTTGGCAGATGCGGGCAATGAAAATTATTATGGTAATTTCACCTTTGCAGGTGAGGGCAAGTATCATGGATGCACTTATGATGGCAATGTGTCTGTAACTCATAATTAGTTTTTCATATTGGCCTGTATAATACATTTATAAATTATTAGAAACAAATGTAAATTATACATTACACTCGGAGGCGTTTATATGAAAAATAACATTAAAAAATTACGTGAGGAATTAGGAATTTCTCAAGAGCAGCTCGCAAATATCGTTAATATTCCCGTTGAAGAGTTAAATGACATTGAATCCAATAAAAACATACCGTCTTTACTGACTGCACGTGATATAACCAAAGCATTGAAAAAGGATTTTATTGCAGATGTTTTTCTGTTTGAGGAATGATTTTTTTTAAAATCTTAAATTATAAATAATTTAAAAGGTATATTTTTAACTATATAATTTTGGAGAGAGTTATATGAAAGGTGAAGTATTTTACGGTAAGGGTATTCGTGAATTGGAAAATGACGAACCGGATTTATATGAATTGGTTAAGGATATCAATGAAACTGTTTGGAACGGTAAGGTTTTAGACTATAAAACCCAAAAATTGATAGCTATTGGAATTACCGCTTCCCGTGCTGATCCAAGAGCAACCAAAAAGCAAATCAAAAGTGCAATTCATGAGTTAGGCATTACCAAAGAGGAAATTATTGATGTTTTAAGAATTGTGTTATTAACTTCAGGAATGCCTGCATTTTCAAAATCACTTCAAATCTTAAACAGCGTTATCGCTACTATGGATGAATAATTTTATCCATATCTTTTTCTTTTTATGTAGATTTACCTATTGAAATAATCTTGGTTTAGACTGTTTTTCATTTTAATTAAAAATTCAGATAAGAATATTGATTTTATCATTGAAAAGTCTATTTTGATGATGTCTCATTTTAATTATTTGATGGTTATGGGATGGCCTGCATTATTGTTTCGAATATGAAAAACACAACGAAGCATATCATTCCCAAATTCATGAACAGGGTTTTATATGGATACTTGAGACTGATTTTGGTTTTTTCACCATTGAACTTGGCTTTTTTGTATCTGCTAAGTCCAACAATTCCCAAAACTACCAATGTTGCACAAACAACCAGATACAATAGCGCTATTGTCAAATCAAATGAGTTTATGGAAGTTTCAAGATTGATTATTGCATTGGCCAATATCAAGCTCACGACCGATCCCATCAGGTTTACGAATGCATGCAATATTATTGGGTAAATCAGCTTTCCGGTTTTGATGTAGACATATGCAAAAAATCCTCCTATCAGTGCTGCGTAGAAGAACTGGTTCAAGTTTCCATGGAACAGCCCAAAAAGAACTGCTGATAGTACTATTGACACTCGTGCACCATACTTGATGCTTCTGTCAATCAGCATTTTCCTAAATAAGAACTCCTCAAAGATTGGCGCGATTATGCTTATCACAATCAGATTGAACAAGATGTCTGTGTTGTTGATCAGCTCATGAACTGGATTTGAGATGTCTGTCTGTATGGTGCTGCTTAGGATTGCGGTTATTCCTAATCCAATCATGTTTCCAATCCACATCAATGTGAATGTGATTCCAAGATATAGTGCAAATGTCTTGGCTGTCGGATTGCTCTTTTCAAGTTTAAAGCTTTCAAGCTTTTTCATCAGCAAGTAAAACACTGGAAACGGCAATATGTAATTGCATAATGAGGATATTGCGCAAAGAATATTGAAATCTGACAAATAGCTGGGATTTGTCATGTTAATTAGATTTACTATAATCATTTGGAATATTATTGCAATCAGACCAAGTGCAAGGTAGCTGAATCCTATTTTTGAGAAGAATTTTTTGTGAATGTTCAAATTTACACCTTGTATACCTTTTTGATTTTTTGTTATTTTTACTTATCGCATAAAATTTAGGTATTCCAAAATATTTATATATGATTGTAAATAAAATTAGGTATACCTAAAAAATGGGGGAGTGTACTTGAGAGGAAGACATGGTGGTGGCCATTCATCAATTGGTTTGGAATTAGGAATGCATTTGTTTTCAGAATTTTTACGTTCATCACATAAGTCAAGATGGCGTATAGGAAATGACATCCATAAGTGTACTTTATGTGGAAAATGCCAGTTTGTATGTCCTGTAAATGCAATAACAGTTAGTGTGCACAATAAGACATGGACATTGAACAACAGGCGTTGCACACAATGCCTTAAGTGTGTTATGAGATGTCCGACTCGCTGCCTTGACCAGGTTCGTTTATAAAATTTTTAGGAATATATAAATTTTATTTCTTTTTTTACTTATTTTAATTATTTGTTTTGCCTAAAAACCTATTTATAACCGTTTAATTTATATATTGTTGATTTTAATATATTATTGCTGAGCTTATTTTCTGTAGTAAAAAATTTCGGAGGATAGTAATATGGGACGCAGACATAGACATGGAAGGTCACATAGTTTATTGCGCCCACGTCCAAGATCAAGTTTGAGCCTGATTAAGGATGTTGCCTTAGGCGCATTTATAGCTCGTGAAATAATTAAGAAATGAGCATATTTTGACATGAATTTGTATTTATGTTGTATATTTTTTACTATTTTTTTTAACATCCCTGCATAACTTCGTTATTTTTTGGTATAACTAAATATGTTTTACTTTTTTAGGTATAACTCAATTTTAGACCGTTTAATTTAAATATAATAGGGATGTTAATATTTAAGTGTATAATCAAAACTTATACCGTAAAGGCATTCCAAATTTAAATTAGCTACTTCATGTTTTTTTTGCATGATTTTACCTCAAGTACACACCTTTGCTTTTTTAAATTTATTGCCTTTATCGTTTGACTATTTTTCATGATTTTTTAGTGTTTTATCCATTATTCAGGTGTGATATTTTTTTGGCATCACTAAAAATTTTTTTGATGCACGTAAATTATTTTTAAGTATAACTAAATAAAAATCCTTTGATTAGCCTAAAAACACTTTAAAAATCGATTAGTTTATATGGAATAATTTATTAATATTGTATTGTCAGATGGCTTATGTAAATCGAAGAAATTTTTTAGGTTTGCATAAGTTTTGAGATCAGGTTCAAAATATCTTCTAGGCTGAGCGGGAGAGTCTTTGTTTCCAGTAATAAAATAGAAATGTTTTAGGTTTACCTAAAATATTAATATTAAAAAAACAAATAGTATATTGTTGGAGTGTATTTTAAGCTTCAAGATATAACTAAAAAAATTTATTAAAAAAGGATGGTATAAAAATGAAACGCGAAGATATTATTAACACTTGTGTAGAACACAAACATGCATTAATTTTTGCAGCAGGAATTGCAACTGCTATCGTAGGTAAAAAAGTATTAGAATCAAAAACTGTTAAAGACGCAGCAACAAGAGGAATGGCTACTGTAATGTCAGCTAAAAAAGACGCTGAAGCATGTTTCCAAGACATGAAAGAAAACGCAGAAGACATTGTTATTGATGCAAACGCTGATACTAAAAAAGAAATCTACGTTGAATCCAAAGAATAGGTTCAATCATTTTTTTTCATAAGTGGTATAAATGAAATTTCAAGTAATGCATGATAGCGGGGTTCGTTTAAGAATCCGCGCTGGCCAATGGGCCTTCACCAAGGAGGAAGGTTATGGCATCGCTTCATTACTTTTAGAGCAAGATTTTATCCATGAGGTTTTCACTTCCCACAGAAACGGTAGTATATTGATATACTATGATGGGGAGGTTGAAAACAAGCATAAGATATTCGATATTCTAAGCGCAATCACAATTGATGATTTGTTTGAAGCCGAACCGACACAGACTCAGGTTTCAAAGGAAATCACAGACGACTTCTATTTGAAATTGTCCAAGATGATCGGACGCAGGCTGCTTGGAAGATGGTTCCTGCCACTGCCTATCAAGAATGCATTGACAATATATCGTGCAATCAGATACGTATGGGAAGGTTTCGACAGCTTGACCGATTTCCGTATAGATGTGGCATTGCTTGATGGTGCTGCAGTTGCAGGAGCATTACTGCAAAGACAATATCAACCTGCAAGTTCCATGATGTTCTTGTTGTCCATCTCCGACGCTTTAGAGGATTACACAGTACAAAAAGCAAAAAGTACTTTAAAAGACAGTTTGGCTTTAAATATTGATACTGTCTGGGTAGTCGGAGAAGACGGTGAGGAAAAACAGGTTTCAGCTATGGATATCAATAAAGGGGATAAAATCAAAATCCACATGGGTGACGTGATCCCTGTGGACGGAAAAGTAGTTGACGGCGAAGCCATGGTCAATGAGGCCTCAATGACCGGTGAGCCACTGGCTGTTCATAAGTCCTTAGGAAAAACAGTTCACGCAGGAACCGTAATTGAAGAGGGTAACATTGTCGTTGAAGTATATTCAATGAACAAGGAAACCAGATTAAATAAGATTATTGACCTTATTGAAAACTCAGAGGAGTTGAAGGCTGAAACTCAAAGCAAGGCTGAAAAATTGGCCGATTCAATCGTGCCGTACAGTTTCCTTGCGACAGCATTGACATATCTACTCACAAGAAATGCATCTAAGGCATTGTCCGTATTGATGGTTGATTTCTCATGTGCAATCAAGCTTACAACCCCATTGTCAATCATATCTGCAATGCGTGAGGCATCCGACAACAGGATGATGGTCAAGGGAGGTAAATTCCTTGAAGCGTATGCAAATGCAGACACAATCGTGTTCGACAAGACAGGAACCTTGACCAATGCAACTCCAAAGGTTGTTGAAGTCATTCCTATGTCAAAAAGATACCAACGTGATGAAATCCTCAGAATGGCTGCATGTATCGAGGAGCACTTCGCACACAGTATTGCTACAGCCATTGTAAACCAGGCTGAAGAGGAGGGCCTCAAGCATGAGGAGGACCACAGTGAGGTTGAATACATTGTTGCTCATGGTATCGTTACCGAATATGATGGCAAACGTGCAGTAATCGGATCCAAACACTTCCTGTTCGATGACGAGAAGGTTAAGGTAACCAAGACTCAAGAGAAGAAGATTGCAAAAAAAGCAGCCGAACACTCTGTAGTTTACCTTGCAATTGACGGAAAGCTTGAAGGATTGATATGCATTGACGACCCTGTAAGGGAAGAGGCAAAATATGTCATTGAAGAGCTTAAGGCACTAG
The DNA here is from genome assembly GCF_017940815.1 of Methanobrevibacter sp. Classification (GTDB taxonomy): domain Archaea; phylum Methanobacteriota; class Methanobacteria; order Methanobacteriales; family Methanobacteriaceae; genus Methanocatella. The sequence continues at coordinate 7,301 of NZ_JAGAXX010000049.1, read as the reverse complement.
GCATTGAAAACATCATAATGCTTACCGGTGACAGTGAAAGCGGTGCCAAAGCAGGTGCTAAGGCATTGGGCATCACACAATACAGGTCACAAGTTCTTCCGGAAGACAAATCAAGGATTGTCGAAGAGCTTAAGGAGGAAGGCAAGACCGTAATCATGGTTGGAGACGGAATTAACGACTCACCTGCTCTTGCGGCGGCTGATGTATCAGTTTCAATGAAACATTCATCAGATATTGCACGTGAGGTTGCAGACATTTCATTGTTGTCTGATGACTTGTATGACCTGGTAACCCTTAGAAAGCTAAGCACTGGAATGTTGGATAAGATCAATTCCAACTATCGCAATATCGTTGCGGTGAACGGTTCCCTTTTAGTTCTTGGCGTAATGGGTGTTATTCCACCGTCAACATCATCAATGATACATAACCTGTCCACAATGATGTTCGGTGCAATGAGTACAAAATCAGTGCTTAAAGACAGAGACTTTACAAACGATATTGAAGTAGAGGCCGTTGAAGTGGCTGACGCTTCATAATTTTTTTCTTTTTTTCTTGATTTTTTTTGACTCTTTCAAAAACTTTGTTGATTTGAATTTTTTTGATGAAAGTTATCTTTGAATTTTTAATTTCGTTTAAAAATAGTTAAATTTAATAAAGAGTTGGAGTAAAGTTTTTATCATGCCCAATCAAAAAACATTTACTCCAAATAGTATTTTAGATGTTAAACAATATATATTTTGTGATTCTGATGATGGATTAGTCCTTTCAGATCCTCGTTTTGTGAAAATTTTTAAATCCTGTCAAAAGGCTCTTAAATCTTTTGATTTAAGTTTTAAAAAGGATGTTCCTTATTTTAAAATGAGTTTAGCCAGATGCCCCTATTGTGGAACTCGTCATGTTGTTAAATATGGTTTTACAAAAAGAACCCTAGTATTTAAAGAAATAGGTAAAACTAATGTGAAAGTTCAGCGTTATATCTGTAAACGCTGTAATAAAACCTTTCAAACAGATTTAACAAGTCTTGTTGATAAAAACAGCAATTTTACGAATGAATTGAAAAGTGAATCAGAACATTTAATTTCAGATTATCTGGGAAGCTTAAAAAATGTTTGCAAATCATTTAAAAAATTCTTTGGAATCACAGTTTCACATCAAACAATTGAAAATTGGCTTTTTGTTAATGAAAACATTTTAGAATTTGATTTAGGACGTTGCTCGGGTTATTACGTCTTTGATGTTGAATGGATAAAAATCAACGGAGAATGGAAATATCGTCACACATTACTTGATTCCATATCAAATTGCATCATAGCCGATGCAATTTACGATACTGAAGATGAAACAACAGTAGAAAAGTTTTTAAGAGAATCTACAGCAAATAAAAATAAAATTGCAATCACAACAGATCTAGATAAAAAATATGCCTCAATTATTCCAAAACTAGGTTTTAAACATCAATTATGTATTTTTCATACTAAAAAAAGTTTAAATAAACAATTAAAAACTTTTAAAGATAAAAATCGTATTTCTGACGAAGAATATCAAGAATGTCACAAACAACTGAAAATTATCAAAGATTTATTCGATTTAAATGACTATGATGAATTCAAAAATGAAGTACAATCATTAATTTATCATAAAAATGATTTTCATCCAGTTATTTATAAAATCATTAGAAAATCAATAGCTCCAAGATATAAAAGCTTCATTTATCACTTAAAAGATAAACGAATTGAAAAGACAAGTAACAAAATTGAAAATGCATTTCAAAAAACAATGCCAAAATCAAGAAAACGAACATTCAAGACCAAACGAGGGGTTTTAAAACGAATATATCGCAGAGATCTAATTTGGAATGACAATCGCAAAAAGGATTTTGAAAATCAACAAAGTTTTTGAAAGAGTCTTTTTTTTAAAGTTTTAAAAGTTTTTATATGATGATATGCTAATCTAATATTGTATAAAAATTTTTTACTAAGTGATTAAATGTTAGATAATTATAAGAATAAGTTTATTCCATTAATTTTACCAATTTGTATAATCATATTTTGGTATTTAATTACTGAGGGGCTAGGTTTGGTCAATCCATACATTTTACCTGGTCCGATTACAGTATGTCAATCCGCTTGGGAGTTAATTTTAAACGGAAAGCTTCTCGCAAATACCTTGGATACATTATACAAAGTGTTTGGAGGTTTGATTTTAGCTTCTGTAGTTGCAATTCCACTAGGTATTTTGCTCGGTTGGTATAAGACCTTGGAAGATATCGCTACATTGGTTATAAGTGTTTTAAGACCGATTCCTCCTGTTGCATGGATTCCATTTTCAATTTTATGGTTCGGAATTGGAATGTTTCCAGCAGTATTTATCATATTCATGGGTTGTGTATTCCCTATTTTGGTCTATACAATTGATGGTGTAAAAAGAACCGACAAGGTTTTAATAGAATCCGCTCAAACTTTAGGGGCAAGTGATTGGAACGTTTTAAAAAGAGTTATTTTACCATCAGCAGTCCCTTATGTTGTTTCCGGTTTGAAAGTGGGAATAGGTATTGCTTTGATGTGTACCATCTCTGCGGAAATGGTAGGTTCCAGCAGCGGTTTAGGTTACATGATTCTTACAGCAACAAGCCTGTTCGATCCGGGTACAACCGTAGTTGGTATGTTGGATATTGGTTTAATCGGAATCATCTTCGATTATGTATTTACAAAAGCTCAAGAGAGGATATTCTGGTAGGTGTTATGAATGGCAATTGAAGTTAAAAATATTAACAAATCCTTTAAGAGTAAGAAAACTAATCAGTTATCCGTTTTGGAAAATATCAATTTGACAATCGATGACGGTGAATTGGTTTGCCTTTTAGGACCTTCAGGTTGTGGTAAGACAACCTTATTAAGATTGATTGCAGGTCTCGACCAGCCTACCTCAGGTGAGATTGTTGCAAATGGCGAAGTAGTTAAAAAGCCATCTGGTGACAGGGCAGTAATCTTCCAACAATATTCACTGTTCCCATGGTTGACAGTATTGCAGAATGTGACATTCGGTTTGGAAATGACCAACAAGGGTGCAAAAGAGGAAAACATTGCTGCCGCTGAAAGATACTTGACAAGTGTAGGATTAATCGACTTTAAGGATAGCTATCCTCATGAACTTTCAGGTGGTATGAAGCAAAGGGTTGCAATTATCAGATCCCTACTTAATCATTCTCCAATATTACTTATGGATGAGCCGTTTTCCGCATTGGATATGCAAAATAGGCACAAGCTTCAGGAACAATTAATCGGTGTTTGGAAAAGGTTTGAAAACACAATCGTTTTTGTAACCCACGATGTTGATGAGGCAGTATACCTTGCAGATAAGATAGTCATATTGGATAAGAATCCGGGCAGGATTGCAAATATCATCGATGTGGATATTGAAAGGCCTAGAAAAAGAGATTCCAAAGAGTTCATAGCTCTTCAGGAAACTATTGTAGAAGATTTGGATATGGGAGATTAGTTAATTAACTATCTTCTAACTCATTTTTTATTTTTAAAATTTCATTTTTAATTATATTAACGCATTTTTCATCATTTTCATTGATTCTGACTGTACATTCAGCGTGTAAGTCATGTTTTTTCAATAGTTTGCTTACATTTAGATTATATTCGACTGTGGCATTTTTTGTTTTCAGTATTGTTTCAGGACAGCAGTTTTCACAGCCGTTAACGGCTATTACATTATGGTCTTGAGCAAGTTCAATGAATTTTTGATAATTTCCTCCGCTTGCAACAACACAGCAATATTCAATGTCATCGTGTTCAACGGACAAATCGTAAACGCTGACTCGTGACACTTCGCCACGCGGATTCATGCCACTGCATGCACATAACACAATCTTTTCTTTCATCTTATCACAATTTAGCTATTAATGTTCCATGATTTCCGTTTTTTATTCCTTCATACACATAATCCAATGCTTTTGTGATGGAATTATACAAATCATTGTTTTTGGCAAGGTATGCGGTGATTGCTGCGGATAAGTTGCATCCGGTACCGTGTAAATTGTCTGTTTCAATCAATTCCTGCTTTTGAATTGATATTTCTCCGTCAATGTTTATTGTGTTGATACCGTCCAGATGCCCTCCTGTAATCAGGCTGTCACATTTTATTTTTTTAGAAGCTTCAATGGCATCTTCTTTATTGCTGATCTTGATTCCACTTAGCTTTTCGGCTTCACTAATGTTTGGTGTGGTTAAGATTGAATTTGGAAGCAGGTATTTGTTCATCACCTTTGCAATATCCTCTTTTGTCAAATCTCCACCTGATGTTGCCACCATGACTGGATCAACCACAGCCTTCAAATCGTATTGCTTTATCTTTTTGGATACTAATTTAATTATTTCCGGTGAGTATAGCATTCCTGTTTTTATGAACTTAATATCATAGGAATCCATGACGGAATCTATTTGCTCTTCAATGTAGTTTGGTGAAATGGGATGGGTTGAGAAAAATTTGTAAGGATTTTGGGCTGTAAGAGCAGTTACAATGCCTGTACCGTAAACTCCCACTGCTTGGAATGTTTTCAAGTCAGCAAAAACACCGGCTCCTGCTGATGGGTCAACGCCTGCAATGCTCATTACAATCATAAAATCATCTTCTTGTTACTTTAATCCGTTCAGAACCACGGAAAGGTTCAAACTCAACTTTCAGTTCTTTTAAATATTTTCTGGTATGTGTCTTGTCCCCATGAATCATGATTTCTCCCAAGTCTTCAGTGGTGTTGACGTCCAATGCCATGAAGAAGGAATCATGAACTTGTGGGTTAAGCTTTTTCCTTTCAGCGGCTTGCACATGTTCCTTATAGCTGAAACCCTCAAATCTTGTGTGTATTGCCATAGGTTTCATGATAATCATGTTGGTTCCGCCTCCTTTGGCTGGAACTATGATGAAGTCCAGGCTTTTTGAAGCGTCAATCAACATTTGGATATTTGTTTTACCAATCAATGGTATGTCTGATGGAACGATGATTACTTTTTTTGTTTTTCCTTTACAGAATTTCATTGCCTGTTTCAAGGCCTTGTTCAAATTGGAGTTTTCATCCTCCAGGATGGTGTCCACATTCAAACTGTGGGCGTAACTCAACACGTCCTCGTCCCTGCTGATTATGAAGATCTTATCAACATATTTTTTCAAGGTGTCGGTTACATCATGGAGCATTGCTTTTAGAAGTTTTTCCCTTTCTTCCTCTGATAAAAAGGGTGATAAACGGGTTTTAGCATTTTTGAACTTGGTTACTGGGATAATTGCGTATATGTCATCCATGTTATCACTAGTATGTTTTAGCAATTAAAGCGATGTATTTAGCGTCTTTTCCACTGGCTATACATTTACCTTCAGATACTTCTTCCTGTATGCCTAAAACGTCATAACCAGTTTTCTCTTCGATTTCGTGTCCTACTTCCTCTTCTCCGCACCAGTAGAACTTGACCACATTTCCGGATTCAACAAGTTCAGGAACTTCTTCTAATGTGTTTGCAAATTTGACATGCTCTTCCTGGAAGTTCCATGCTTGAGCGGATAAGTTTTCAGATGATTTGTTCAATAGGTCAACCACGTTGGCTGCTAAATTGTCATCCAATGCAATTTCGATTTTTTCCTCTTCATCCCTGCTCATTGCAATTGTAATGTTGTTTTCCAAGTCTCTTGGTCCAAGTTCGAGCTTGATTGGAGTTCCTTTCAATTCCCAATCGTTGAATTTCTTACCCGGTCTGATGTCCCTATCATCAAGGTTAACCCTTAGGCCTTTTGCCTCTAATTGTTCCTTGATTTCAGCGCATTTTGAAAGAACTTCCTCTTTTCCTTTCTTAAAGAGGATTGGAATTATTGTAACTTGATTAGGTGATACTTTTGGAGGTAGGCGTAAACCCTTGTCATCTCCATGGATTCCGATTACAGATGCGATAACCCTGTCGGAAAGTCCTGCACAGGTTTGGTAAACCAGCTTGTGCTCTCCATCCTTGTCTTCAAAGGTAATATCAAATGTTTTTGCAAATGTTTGGCCTAAATTGTGGATTGTACCAATTTGTAAGGTCTTACCGTTAGGCATTATGACATCAAAAGCCATTGTGTAGTCGGCGCCTGGGAACTTGTCCCATTCGGGCCTTTTGGAAATCAGGTATGGAAGACCCAAATCGTCAAAGAATTCCTTGTACATTTCAATGAAGTCCTGAACCTGTTCATCTGATTCCTCGGGTGTTGCATGAGCGGTATGAGCTTCTTTGAATGTTGTGATTTCCCTTACCCTGATTAATGGTCTGGTGTGTTTTGTTTCGTATCTGAAAGTGTTGACGATTTGATACATCTTGATTGGAAGGTCAATGTGTGTTCTGATCCATAATGAATACATCGGATAGATTGCAGTTTCACTGGTAGGTCTTAATGCCAATTGTTCGTTTAATTCTCTTTGACCGCCTTTTGTAACCCAGTATACCTCATCCTCGAATCCTTTAACATGGATTCCTTCCTTTGCTAGTTCGCTTTCTGGAACGAGCATTGGGAACAATACTTCATCATGGTCTTTGTCCAATAAGTTTTTAATAATGTTCATTGAATGTTTTCTTATTTGAAAACCATAAGGTCTCCAAACAGCCATTCCCTTAATAGGATATCTTGAATCAGTTATATCTGCTTGTTCTAAAATATCATGAAACCATTCATCAAAATTTTCCACCATATCACCTAAATAATTTTTTTATAATATTAAATTATCTGTTTTTAATTACTATTAAATTTAATCATGAATATTTCATTAAAAAACAATATTATAATCTTTGTTTCTAAAAATATTTGACAAAAACTTCATATATTATGTTTCAATGAAAGCAATTTTCCAAAATGACTTCAACAAGCTTTAAATATTTTTTTAATCAAAACCAGTATGTAAAAAGCTTTTAAAAGTTATATTTATATATGACCTTCCATAATATAGTTAATCAAGAGAGTTATCTCCAAAACGAGCTAACCTCAACTTTTAAATTATTGACAGTTTAATGCCTAAAGGCGGTGTTGTGAGTTTTTAAACTCGCAATATTGGGCATTAAATTTTTTGTGCTGATTTAATTTTAGTTTTTTTATTTTTGGAATGTTTTCTGTTATTTTTTCTAGATGCAATTTTTGTATTTTTTGTCTCTTTCAAAAACTTGTGTGATTTGAATTTTCACTAGTTTTTGAGTCTCGAAATTTTTTCGTTCTATTTTTTCTTTATTTTTAATTTAAAAGCAGTAAAATTAATATATAAGGTGGAACTTAAATATTAATAT
>NZ_JAGAXX010000048.1 GCF_017940815.1 Methanobrevibacter sp. | reverse complement strand
TTTCATCCACAACATTTTGAATAAAATAACACGGATGATCTTTTGGAATCAACTCCCTCAAGTCCAAAGGAATTAATAATTGCTGACCAATTTTATCCTCCCTCAAAACCATAAAAAACACAACCAAAAAGTTAATTAACTTTAATAATAGATTGTACTTTCTAGTATATAAAATTAAAGGATAATAAAATAAGAAAAAAATTTTAAACACAAAAATTATGAGTCAGCCTCAAAATTAATCTGGTTAAGTGATTTTTTTGTATTTAATCTAAAAAGTAGTAAAGTTTATAAATAACAATTTATAATACATGATTTTCAATTTTATTTATAAATGATTTGCCATTTTAAAAAATTTATTTTTTTAGTATTTTTTTAAATTTTGCTTAAATATTTTAAATAAACATACCTTTATATACTATTTAAATATAATATTTAATTAGTAAAAATTTGATTGATTTTTTGTTTTCTATAATTTTTACTTACTACTTTTAATAATTGATTGGAGGTTTTAAATTGACCGATGTTGAAATTAAGATTGAAAACATTGTAGCTTCTGCTAGTATTGGTAAAGATATTGACCTTTCCGAAGTAAAGAAAGCTTTAGAACCTGATGTTACTTTTAATCGTGAACAGTTTCCGGGATTAGTCTTCAAACTTAAAGATCCTAAAACTGCAGCATTGATTTTCAGTTCAGGAAAGCTTGTCTGTACCGGGGCAAAGTCTATTGATGATTCTAAAACAGCTATCAAGAAGACTGTTGGCCTAATGAGGTCAGTAGATACTGATATTCCGGATGAGTTTGAAATTAAAATTCAAAACATTGTGGCTTCTGCAAACTTAGAATCCACATTAAATTTAGAAGCAGTAGCTTTAGAACTTGAAGATACTGAATACGAACCGGAACAATTCCCTGGTTTAGTATACAGATTATCTGACCCTAAAGTGGTATTATTATTATTTGGTTCTGGTAAGGTAGTATGTACCGGTGCTAAAACCAAAAGCGACGCTAAATTAGGTGTCGAAAGAGCTTACGACAGATTAAGTGAGCTAGATTTAATATAATTGGTGGTATTATTGATTAAACTTGTAGTATTTGACTTAGATAACGTTATTATTGATGGTGAAGCAATAGATGAGATAGGAAAATTAGCAAATGTTGAAGAAGACATAGCTGAAATTACTGAAAAAGCTATGCAAGGGGAAATAGACTTTGAAACTTCTATTAAAGACAGAGTTCAACTTCTTGAAGGTACTTCAATTGAAGATATTGAGAACTTAGCTGATGAACTTCCATTAATGCCTGGTGCTTGCAAAACCATCAAATGTCTAAAAGATAAAGATATAGATGTAGCTATCATTAGTGGTAGTTTTGATGTAGTGGCTGAGAAAGTTCAAGAAAAACTTGGTGTTGACACAGTTTATACTAATAGTTTCACAGTCGAAGATGGTAAATTAACTGGTGAAGTGACTGGTCCTTTAGTAAGCGGATCTAAATTAGATGTATTAAAAGACCACGTCGAAGAAGCAGGAATTGCATTAGAAGATGTAGTTGCTGTTGGAGATGGCGCAAACGACATTTCCATGATCGAATCAGCTGGTTGCGGAATTGCATTTAATGCAAAAGATTCCGTAAAAGAAATAGCTGATGTAGTAGTAGAAGAAAAAGACTTGTGCAAAGTCTTATGTGAAATCCTTAATCAATTAACCACTGACGAAGCTGAAAGTGAACCTGTAGAAGACGAAAAAGTAGAAGAAGCTGCTGAAGAAGAAGCAACTGAAGAAGCAGAAGAAGCTCCTAAAGAAGAATTTGTTCTTGCTGACACCATGGAAGGCGTTAGAAAACAAAAAGATGAAAAAGAAGCTGAAATCGCTAAAGTAGCTGATGAAAGGGAAGAATTCAACAAAGAAGCTAGAGAACAACGTAAAATAAGAGATGAATTAAACGCATCCTTAAAAGAAAACTTAAACAAAGCTATTGAATTCAGAAATGAGCGTAATGAAATCAACAAACAAGTTGAAGAAGCTAAAAAAGCTCGTAATGAAGCTAACGCTAAAATCAAAAACCTTGAATGGAATTCAGGTAAACGTAATAAAATTAAAATCGAAAACGAGATTAAAAAGATTGATAAAATCATTGAAACTCGTGTATTAGATATTAAAAAAGAAAATCAACTTGTTAAAAACGCTAATGACTTAAGAAAACAATTAATGGAAATCCATGAGGATGAAGCAGCTAAAGGTGAAGCAGAAGAACTCAAAAAAGTTTCCGAAGAAGAACACGGAAAAGTCATTGAACTTTCCGAAAAAGCTCAAGCAGCTCACGAAGAAATGCTTAAATACTTCAGAAAAACTGATGACATCAGAACTGCAGCTGATGAAGCACACAAAAACTTCATTGAAGCACGTAGAAATGCATCTGAAAAACACGAAGAATTCAAAGCAATTTTAAGTGACATCCATGTTATCAACAAAAAGTTAGGTTCCAACAAACCTAAACGCAGAAAATCCGATAACAAAGGATCTTCCGGTGCTAACAAAAACCGTGAAGAAAAACAAAGAGCTGAAGAAATCTTTGAAAAATTCAAACAAGGTGGAAAAGTCTCTACTGAAGAGATTTTACTCTTACAAAAATACAACATAGGTTAAATTAACTTTTAACCTCCTATTTTCTTTTTTTAAAAAGGTTTTACTATGGCAGAAGAAAAAATCGAAACTTGTTTTATTTGTGGCAAGAAATTTGACATGAATAAGGCTGAGCTTGGTTACTACAGAAACGGTAAATTCCCAATCTGTGATTTCTGTGCTGATTTTTACCGTTTTTATAATGAAGATTTAACTTCAAAAAAATAATTCTTTTTTTCTATTTAAAAAATTAAAAAAATGGTTGATGGTGTTACTCTCTTGCTGTGTAGATTGCAGTTTCAAGAGCGGTGGTTATTGAAGATAGAAGCATTCTTGATTTCAAGTCACTCTTATGGATTTTTTTGAGCCTGTTGACTTTACTTAACAATAGTCTGTTCTCTTCTTTTGTGAATGGGGATCCCTTCCAAGTGTTTGTCCAGTGCAGCAGGTGAGGATTGACGCTGATGGTTTGAACTTCCTTGGAATACCCTTCGGTACATTTTCTGCAATAGATATAGGACTCCATCAATTCGTCAAGCAATCTTACATTGACGGTGTTGGTGATTGACTTGTCACTTGGCAAGTCACGTATATAATAATCATAACACATGAAATTGTTTAAAAACACAATTCCTTCAGCTTTTATTATTGTTTCAAGGGCAAATGCCATATCGTCTCCTGAAACGTAAGGCTGGAAACGGATATTGTTGTCCATTATCAATTCCCTTTTGAAGATTCTGCTCCATACTGCAGGGTGCATTTTTAATAAATCCGGTTCCTGTTCGATATTATCAATATGAATGACATCTAATGGTTTATCTCTTGGATACACTCCCTTAACTGTTTTTCCATACACTATCTTTTCAATTACATTGTCCCAAATGAAATCGGGAACATCCAAGAAGTTTTCAGTTTCAAATGTTTCGTCAGGGTATACCTCATCTAGATTGTCCATATAAGGGGAATATGACTTTTGAACTTTTCCTCCATATTCAAATATCCTTCTAAATCTAGCAAAGGCCATGTCTGCATCATGTTCCTTAACCGCATTGTATAAGGTTTCACAAGCGTCAAGGGTATAACGGTCGTCAGGGTCTAAAAACATGATATAGTCTCCGGTGCACGCTTCAATACCTGTATTTCTTGGGGTGTATGCTGCACCACTATTCTGTTCATGATGGATTGCCACACAACAATCGTATTTTTCGGCATATTCATCAATTATTTTATCAGACCCGTCGGTTGAGCAATCATTAACCATTATAATCTCAAGATTTTCATTACCAATTGTCTGATTTACCAATGAATCAATTCCTCCTCTTAAATGAGGGCCTACATTAAATATCGGTAAAATAATACTAATTTTATCATTCATTATAATCATCAATTTAGCTTCAGTTATTAATAGTATATTTTAGATGTAATATATAATTAGTCCATAAATGTGGATTATAGTAATGTTTTTATATAATAAAATTCTTTAAAATATTTTATAAAAAATTGAGATAGGGAAGAGTATAATGCATGAAGTAATTATTTGCGAAAAACCGAGTTCAGCCGAAAAGATAGCAAAAGCGCTTTCACCAAGTGCCAAAAAGAAACTGTATAATAAGAAAGTCAAATATTGGGAATTGAAAAGGGATTCCAAGGACATCACTGTTGTATCAGGTGTAGGGCACTTGTATTCATTGATTCCTAAAAAGCAGAAATATAGGGTGTCATTCGATCTTCAGTGGGTTCCGGCTCATGAGGCAAGCAAAGCATCTGCATTCACTAAAAATTATCTCAATGCCATTAAAAAATTTGGAAAAAATGCTGACTCTTACATTCATGCCTGCGATTATGATGTTGAAGGAACCTTGATTGGATACAATGCCTTGAAATACGCTTGCGGAGAGGATTCCCTAAACAAGGCGTCCCGTATGAAATTTTCAACATTAACAAAAAAGGACATCATCGACGCTTATGAAAACAGGATAGACATTGACATGCACCAGGTCGACAACGGTATTGCACGTCATATCCTTGACTATTACTTCGGAATGAACATTTCCATTGCATTGTCAGATTCCGTTAAGAAAACCAAGCACCGATTCCTTAAATTGTCTGTTGGAAGAGTTCAAACACCTACCCTATCCATTCTTGTCAACCGTGAAAAGGAAATCAGAGAATTTGTACCTGAACCTTACTGGAACCTGAAGGCTATTCTTGATTTTGAGGATATTGAAATCAAGCACGTTGAAGGTAATATATTTGACCGTGAACGTGCAGAAGAGATTTTCAACAAGTGCAACGGCAAGGATGCTGTTGTTGACAAGATTACAATTTCAAAATCCAAAACCCAACCTCCAGTGCCGTTCAACTTAAGCGGACTTCAGGCTGAGGCATATAATGTATTTGGTTTTTCACCTAAAAGGACTCAGATTGCAGCTCAAAACCTTTATAGTGCAGGTTACACTTCTTATCCTCGTACTTCCTCCCAAAAATTGCCGGAAAGTCTCGGATTTGAAAACATTTTCAAGCAATTGTCAGCAAACCGTGAATTCAAGACACACATTGACAAGCTGCCTGCAAAATTAAAACCTCACAACGGTAAGAAAGAGGATGCCGCTCACCCTCCAATTCACCCGACAGGAATATTGCCGGGCAAGCTGAGCAAGGATGAGGAAAAAATTTACAAACTGATTGTTTACAGATTCATTGCTGTGTTCTTTGAAGCTGCCGAGTTTGAGGGAATGAGAACCACCCTGAATATTGAAGGCGAGAAATTCAAGTTCAACCGTAGAAGGGTCACCCATAAGGGTTGGATGGAACATTATCCGTTCAAAAAGATAGATGATGAAAGGTTCCCTGATGTCGAAGAGGGCGATGTCATGAGCGTCAAGGAACTGATTAAGGAGGAAAAGGAAACCAAGCCTCCTGCCCGTTATAACCAGGCGTCATTAATCAAGGAACTTGAGAAGAAGAACCTTGGAACCAAGGCAACCCGTGCGGATATTGTCGATAAGCTATACGATAGGAAATACATATCTGGTACTAAAATCGAGGTTAACCAATTGGGTGAGAACCTAATCGACACATTGAACACCTATTGTAACAACTTGACTTCAGAAAAGCTGACTAGGGACCTGGAAAACCAGCTTGAAGGAATCAATCAGGACAAGACCACTAAGGAAAGCGTTGTCAGTGAAGGTGAAAAGGACGTCAAGGAGATTCTCGGCGACATTGACAAGAACATGAAAGGAATAGGTTCCAAATTATATGATGCATATCAGGAAAGTAACATTGTCGGAACCTGTCCTAACTGTGGAGGAAACCTTGTTAAAAGATACTCTCCAAAAACTAAAAGTTCATTTGTCGGATGTTCCAATTATCCGGACTGCACAACAATTTATTCAATTCCAAAAGGAACCAATTTCCTTAAAAAGAAATGTGAAAAATGCGGACTTCCAATCATTTCATTTGGAAAGCCTCGCCAACGCGCATGTCTTGATGCAAACTGCGGCAAGGAGAAAACAAAACCTCACGACCCTGAAAAAGTCGGCGAATGTCCAGAATGCGGCAAGCAACTCTTAAAACGTTCCGGTCGTTACGGCGAGTTCATTGGTTGCAGCGGATTTCCAAAATGCAGGTTCACATGTTCTGTTGAGGAGCTTCCACACAAGTTAAAGTGATTTCGGCATTTGAAATCATGCTTTAACATTCAACTTTTTTTATTTTTAAAATTTATTTTAATTTCACTTATTTTACCTTTAATGCATAATCTTTAATAATATGAAAAAAAAGATATATATACCAATAAAAATAGTTTTTCACATTGTTCGAAATTATTTTTATTTCTTATAATTTTAACTATTAATGAAAATTAGACGAGGATTTTTAATGAATAGAGAAACTTTATTTACAGTGGGTAAAGGAGTTATCATTGTTTTAATTCTTTTAGCTGTTGTTTTTGCATTAAAAGCTCCTGCAGCTGATTTACACATGCTCAATGATGATATAAAAGCAGAGTATGTTGATTCATCTGGTCTACCTTATTTCAGTGAAATGGATTCATATTATAACTACAGGTTGACCGATGATTATGTTGATCATGGCTATGTAGGAGATGAAATGATAAACGGTAGTGAATGGGATATGCACAGGTATGCCCCAACGGGAAATGAGATTAATTATGAGTTGGGTATTGTCTGGGTGACCGCCTGGTTCCATGACATGGCTAATAGTTTCTTTGGAGGGGACTATTCAGTTAAGGAAATTGCATTCTGGACTGGAGCGATCATATCCACATTAGCAGTAATTCCGGCATTTATCTTTTCAAGAAGATTGACTAACGATTATGGGGCAATTGTAGCAACATTGATTATTGTTCTTGCTCCGAACTATTTCGCGCACACATTCCCAGGATTTTTCGATACAGATATGTTCTATTACATATTCTCACTGTTCTTCATATTCTTCTTTGTCGAATCCATACGGGCAAAGAACATGATATGGAAAGTGATATTTGCAATACTTTCCATTGCATCAATCGGATTGTTCTCACAACAATGGACAGGGTACATCTTTTATGTTGCGTTGATGGGATTGTTTGCAGTTGCATATTTAATTGCAACATTCATTTTCAACACTGGTGATGACAGAAATGATTACAACAATGTTCTTTCATGGTTAATCCATCAAAAGGCATTCATTTCCATTGTCATAATAGGTGTTATCGGATTTATAGGACTCGCTGTATTCCAAGGAGCCGACGGGGTACTTGGAATCTTTGGACGTGTACTTAACTTATTGAACTTGCAATCTGCGTCTGTCGTAGTGGGTGGATTCCCTAACGTACTTATTTCCGTTGCAGAGATGCAAGCACCAAATATGCTTGGAGCTGGAATGACTTCATTATTCTTGGCTAACACTAACGGAGCTATCAACGGTATTGGTGGTATCCTAGTATTGTTCGCTGGTTTAATCGTGTTATATGTTTTGGTTTCAAGGTCATGGAAATTCAGAAAACAAGGAGTTTCTGAAGATTCTTCCAAACCTCAAAAAGGTCAAAGGTTATCTGCAGCTAAAAAATTGGATAACGACCGCAAATTCAAATTGTCCATGGCTGACTTGAAATTCGGTGGGGACAATGAGATTTTGGCTGATAAACGTTTAACAGTATTGTACGCAACATTATTCGTTGTATGGGTACTCGTTACCATCCTTGCGGTAACTCGTGGTTCAAGGTTCATTACCACTCTCGTTTTACCATTTGCATTGTTAACCGGTATCTTTGTAGGTTTCGCTTGCGATTATATTAAGACTAAATTAAATGATGATAGAAAGTTAACCGTTGCAATAATATTCTGTGCAGTATTTGCGGCCGTGCCGTTAGCAACAGTCAATACTGTTTGGGGTATTTTATTATTCGTAGCTATTGTTGCAATCGGATTGGCTTCAGTATACGCACTTAAAGACAATTCCGCTGATAAAAAACACATTCCTATCAAGAAATATGTTTTAATAGTGGCATTGGTTCTTGCACTTGTAACTCCAAGTGTCTGCGGAGCTTTCCAAACTTCTGAAAGCGTAGTTCCAGGTACCAGTGATGCTATGTGGAACGCTATGAAATGGGTTGATGAAACTCAGCCGGAAGACACAGTAATCACATCCTGGTGGGACTTCGGTTACCTCTTCGAGGTTGCTGGTGACAGACAGGTAACATTCGATGGGGGTTCCCAATCTGGGGAAAGAGCGTTCTGGCTAGGTCAGGCGATGACAACAGATAATCTGGAATTGTCTGCAGGAATATTCAGAATGTTGGACAGTCAAGGTACATTGGCGGATGAGTATTTAACCAATGTGACCGGTTCCACTGGTAAGGCTACCGATATACTTATTGACATCTTGCCAAGAACAGCGGATGACGCTCAAAAGGTACTTTCATCCAAATATGGATTAAGCTCAGCTGAAGCTAAGCAGACTGTTGAATACACTCACCCAAGTGACCCTAGACCTGTAATATTTGTTGCATCTTCAGATATGCTTGGAAAAGCTGGTTGGTGGAGTTACTTCGGAGCATGGAACTTCGACAACCAATCCTCTAAAAATTACAACTATTACGTTCCAACTGAGCAAGTTGAGGTCAAAGAAGGTCAATCCGGCAAACTTGCAGTGTTAAATGATCAAGGTATGACCGTCAATGCTGTAATTGAAAGAGGAAGCGGCAACAACACCACTTCTGCTCACATTGAGTCAGTCTACACTGACAGTGGAGAGCCTATTGAGGTCAACGGATCTGAGTATAACCCTCTTAAAGCATCCAATATCATTTTAATCGAGGATGGATATCTGATGAAGAACGAGTCCATCAAGGGTGCTGACGACGGTAATTACACATTGTTCCTTATGGGTCAAGACAATCAATACACTCCAATCCTAATGAGTAACGAGCTTTCAAACTCAATGTTCACTCAGTTATACTTGTTAGGAGGTTCAGGACAAAACATATTTGAGCCTGTTCACTCTGAAAATGGAGTAATGTTGTTCAACGTAAACTTTAACAATACCAAGGCTGGTAGCTAGATTAGATTATTCATCTAATCTTTTTCTATTTTTTTTAATTTTTGACTATTTTTTAAATGAGAGATCATTTACTAAAACTTTTTTATATAATAAAAATCTTAAATATAAATTACTAATTTTAGGAGTTCATACTAGATGGGTATTGAGGAAAAGATTAAAGATATTGAGGAAGAAATTCAAAAAACACCCTACAATAAAGCTACTTCTCACCATATCGGTAAGTTAAAAGCTAAATTATCTAAATTGAAGGAAGAATCACTTCAAAGAAGTAGCGGTGGGTCTAAAGGACAAGGATTCCACGTTAAAAAATCTGGTGATGCTACTGTGGTGTTGGTTGGATTTCCGTCAGTGGGCAAATCCACATTATTGAATAATATTACAAATGCTGAGAGTAAGGTCGGAGCTTATCAGTTTACAACCTTGGATATCGTTCCTGGTGTAATGGAACACAAGAACGCTAAAATTCAAGTTTTCGACATTCCGGGAATCATTACCGGTGCAAGCAGTGGTAAAGGAAGGGGTAAGGAAATCCTGTCCGTAGCCAGAACTGCAGATTTAATTCTTATTGTATTAGACACTTTCAATCCGCAACATTTGGATGTAATCTTAAAAGAATTGAGGGCCATTGGTATCAGGCCAAATGAACGTCCTCCGGATGTCACTGTCAAAAGGAAAAAGCTTGGTGGTGTGAAAGTATCATCAACTTGTAAATTGACCTATTTGGATGAAAAGACAATCCGTTCAATATTGAATGAGTACGGATACATCAATGCTGACGTGCTGTTCCGTGATGACGTTACAATGGACCAGTTCATTGATGTGCTGGACCGCAACAAGTCATACGTTCCAATGCTCATATTATTGAATAAGGTCGACCTTGTGGATGATGCATACCTTGAAGAGCTAAGGAAATACATTCCTGATTTCATTCCGATTTCAGCGGACAAGAACACCAACATCGATGAGTTGAAAGACATCATATTCGACAACTTGGATTTGGTCAGAGTGTACCTAAAGCCTCAAGGCAGAAAGGCGGACATGGAAGATCCGCTGGTTATCAAGAAAGGCTCTACAGTCATTGATGCATGTGGCAAGCTTCACCGTGAATTCGTCAAGAACTTCCGTCATGCTAAGGTTTGGGGAACTTCAGTCAAATTCCCAGGTCAAAAGGTCGGGCCTGACCATGTGCTTGAGGATGAGGACGTTTTAAGGGTAATTTTGAAGAAGTAATATGACAGCTATTTTCATAACCGGTACCCCATGTACCGGCAAAACTACAATTGCCTCCAAATTGAATGGGCGCCTTATTAAAATCAATGATTTGGCAATCGAGCATGATTTTGTATTGGGAATTGATGAGGATAAGGGATACAAGGTAATCGACATTGAAAAGTTGAGCGACCATGTAGATAGCCTGACCAAAAATTCTGATGAGCTGCTGATTTTTGAGGGTCACCTTTCACACCTCTGTGACGGTGCCGACAAGGTGATAGTGCTGAGGGTCAGGCCTGAGATATTGGAGTCAAGGCTAAGCGCTCGTGACTATTCCGACTCAAAGATTCATGAAAACCTGGAAGCAGAAGCCCTTGGGGTCTGCACAGCTGAAGCTTATGAGAAATATGGGGATAAGGTTCAGGAGATTGACGTCAGCGACTTGACAATAGATGAGGTTGTTGGGGTTGTTGAAAGGGTCATCAACGATGAGGAAACATTTCCTGTTGGTGAAATCAACTTTATGGATTGGCTAATGTCTTAGTCAATTTCATCATGCTATTTTTTTAACCGTAATAATTTTACAATCTCAAAACAATTTTTTCAAATCACTACAATTTTGCCTTATTAAGTCAATATTTGATTCTAAATTCTTCAAATTGTGAATGTGATTATGTGCTTTTGTGCATTTCAATAATATTTATATATTCTTTTTTATAAACTATTATTTAACTTTCACTGGCCAGTTTAAGTTTGAAAAGCAAGTATTGTAGTTAAATCTTTAAACTAGTCTTTAAATTCAAATTTAATTATTATGAGGTGATATTATCACTAAGATATGCTTAGATCTTGATGAAAAATTACTTAGGGATTTAAAGAATCATGCTTTTGAAAAAGAATCTGATTATTTGGATTTGGTTGAAGAATACGTCCGTCAAGGATTAGGTGAAAATGGAGGTAAAAATATGGGTGACATTACCATTGCCGACGAAATATGGGATAAATTAAATGTCCGATGTAAAAAAATCAATTGTAACCCTGAAAAACTTGTAAACAGCATCATTTATGATTATTTGAGAAAAGTTGAAAAAATTCCTTCAAGTATTGATGGGGATAAACTTTGGGAAATGCTTGAACATGATAATCCTAAAGGGGATGATTCCTTAAAAAATCTTCGCCGACTTGGTGAAATTGGATGGGATTAATCATTTGATCTTAACGCCACAAGAGGGATTTTAATGATTTTTTTAGATACATCATATATTAATGGTTTAATCATTAAAAATGATGATTATTCTGACCTTTCCAAAAGTATTGAACCATTATATGGGTTTTCTTAAACCTATATTTTTTTAAAAAAATAATTTTCATTAAAAATATCCTTAAATTCACAACCTTTATAAATGGTAATAAACATATTTATTCTTAATATTCATATTAACCTAAGGTTATATTAACTATGGTTTTTGTTTTAATTTGCGCAAATCATTTTAATTCAATTTTGAATATTATATCCTACAATTTAAAGGAGGATATTTTTGAGTAGAGGAAAACGACCAAAGTGGATGATTGATATTGCGATTGAAAGAATGAACATTCTTTTTAATCGGGCCGAGATGGAATTCATCACCCATCCAGAACGATCCAATCGCTATGTGGAATTGGCACTTAAATTGTCTACCAAGTACAATACCAAGGTACCTGAAGAATGGTCCAGAAGGTATTGCAAGAACTGTAAGAGTTTCCTCTCACCTGGTCGCAATTGCACCGTCCGGCTAGTTGACGAGTCTGTCAACATTTTTTGTGGTGAATGCGGTCATGTAATGAAAATTCCTTATAATAAGGAAAAAAAGTTAAGAAGGAGAGCTAAATATGAGTCACGAAAAGAAAGAACTGATGAATAGAGCTCTTAATGCGATGACAATTAACATTGGCAAATCTGGCGTTAACGATAATGTTATTGAAGAAATCAAACGCCAATTGAAAGCTAATGAAATCGTCAAACTTAAATTTGCAAAAAATATCGCACGCGATAAAGATAAATACATCGACGAGATTGTCTCTAAAACAAGAGCTAAACTCATTGACGTTAGAGGTCATGTCGCTGTTATTTACAAGAAAAAGCCTTAAACATTATAAATTTAGAGTTACAGGCCCTATTTTTTAGGTCTTAAATTTACAGTGGATTAAGCTACAATAAAATAAATATTGGAGAATTAATATGACTACTGTATTTGATGTACCTGCAGATTTATTAATTGAAAAAGTCGCAGAAGAATTTAAAAGTAATGATAAAATAGAATCTCCTGCATGGTCCAATTTTGTTAGAACTGGTGTTCACAAAGAAAGAAAACCAGAAAGACCAGATTGGTGGTTTGTAAGAACTGCTTCTATCATCAGAAGAGTTTACATTGACGGACCTGTTGGTGTTGAAAGTTTAAGAACTTTCTACGGTGGCAAAAAAGACCGTGGAGTACGCCCTGAAAAATTCATGAAAGGTAGCGGATCTATCATCAGAACTGCATTACACCAACTCGAAGACGCAGGATATGTGGAAAAAGTTGAAGGCGGAAGAGTTGTCACTCCTCAAGGAAGATCCTTTTTAGATAAAATTTCTGGAGAAATAATTAAAGACATTCCTGAACTTGAAAAATACTAATTATGATTTGGAGAGTTTGATATGAGCGATTTAGATGAAATTCGTCAAAGAAGAATGGCTGAGTTGCAAGCTCAACAAGCTGCTGCGCAAAACCAAGCACAACAACAAGCTATGGCACAAGCTCAACAGCAAGAAGCTCAAGCACAATTCGAAGCTCAGAAAAAACAAATCTTAGGTCAAATCATGACTCCTGAAGCTCGTCAAAGATTATCAAATCTTAAATTGACAAAACCTGAAATGGTTAATC
This sequence comes from Methanobrevibacter sp., assembly GCF_017940815.1. GTDB lineage: Archaea > Methanobacteriota > Methanobacteria > Methanobacteriales > Methanobacteriaceae > Methanocatella. The sequence goes on along the minus strand of NZ_JAGAXX010000048.1, from coordinate 17,956 downwards.
AAATCGAACTTCAATTGATTCAATCCGCACAAGCTGGAAGCCTAAGAGGAAAAGTTACTGACGATCAATTAAAAGTCTTACTCAGACAAATTGCTGGTCAGAAAAGAGAAATTAAAATTACAAGGAAATAATATCAATGAAAGCGGCTGTTTTGTATAGTGGAGGTAAAGACTCATCCTTTGTGGCAGTCATGCTTAAGAGGTTAGGTCTTGACGTCGAATTGTATACAGCAAACTTTGGTGTTTATGATTCTTACATTCCTGCCGGAAAATCCGCTGAATCTCTTGGATTCAAACATAACGTTTTAAAAATGGATTATGACATCTTAGATAAAACATGCGAAATGATTATGAAAGACGGATTTCCGAATGATGGAATAAAATACATTCACGAACAGACTGTTGAAAAATTAGCTGAAAATAATGATATTATAGCAGATGGGACTAGAAGAGATGACAGAACTCCAAAACTCAACATCAATCAGATAAAAAGTCTCGAAGACAGAAAACAGGTGCAATACATTAATTTGGACAGTTTTGGTCACAAATCTGTTAAGCTAATAACCGAAAGCCTGTTTGAGATTTCAAAGGAAAAATCCAACAAGGACAACAGTTCAGATTTTGAGGTTGAAATAAGGACTTTGATTGACGAGAAAGGAGGAAATTCATTGGACATATTCCCTGAGCATTATCAAACTCGTGTTATCGGATATAAAAAATAATTATTATTACAGGTGAGAAAATGAGTAGAAATAAACCATTAGCTAAAAAATTAAGAATGGCAAAAGCAAATAAACAAAACAGGAGAATTCCAATCTGGGCTTATGCTAAAACTAACCGTAAACTTAGATACAGACCTAAACCTAGACATTGGAGAAGAAACAGTCTTAAATTATAAATTGAGGGGTTATTATGGAAAGAGTTTACACAATTCCGCTTAGAAACGTAAAAGATATTAAAAGGACTATCAGAGCTCCTAGAGCTATTAGGGAAATTAAAATCTTTTTAACCAAACACATGAAAGCAAGTGAAGTTAAAATTGACGAATCTGTTAATCATGTTATTTGGGCAAGAGGTATCCAAAAAATACCTTCTAAAATTACTGTAAAAGCAGTTAAAGATGATGATGGTGTTGTAACAGCTACTTTAGCAGAATAAGTAAGCACCTATATAATGTGAGGTAACAATATGTTAAAAAGAGTTGATATTGTAGGAAATCCAAACTTAGGAGTATTTATCACAGCAACTGATGATGTAGCTATTGTTCCTTATAATCTTTTAGATGAAAAAGCAGAAATTATTAAGGAAACATTGGAAGTTGAGGTAATCAAGTCTTCTATTTCTGGAAGTAGCCTTATAGGATCTTTATCTGTAGCAAATTCAAATGGTATCGTTGTTTCCCCACATGTTTTAGATAGAGAAGTTAAACAATTTGAGGATTTAGGCTTAAATGTAGCTACTATTCCTGGTCAATACACTGCCGTCGGTAATATCGTGGCAGCAAATGACAAAGGAGCTATAGCTAGCCCATTTTTAAGCGAAGAAGCAATTCAAGTTATTGAAGAGACTTTAGATGTCAATGTTCAAACCAGCCATATTGTTGGAAGCGACATTATCGGTTCTTTGATTAAAGTGACCAATAAAGGATTTTTAATAAGTAAAAACGCTTTGCAATCTGAAGTTAACTTTGCTCGTGAAGTATTTGGTGTTGAAGGAGATATTGGTACTGTTGGAAGAGGTATTCCTCTAGTTGGAGCTTGCATCATTGCAAACTCAAACGGTGCAATTGTCGCTAAAGACAGTACTGGTCCTGAAATGGCTAGAGTTGAAGAAGCGTTAGGCTTTTTAGATGATGATTTTTAATTAATATATCATGAGGGATTTTATATGATAACAAAAATTTACAGAGTTAAAGGTACTTTTGTAATGGGTGACGAATACCATGAATTCACCAAAGAATACAAAGCTACTAGCGAAAGCGACATAGAACAAAAAATCTATGAAAGATTCGGTAGTAAACATGGTATTAACAGGAACCAAATCTCAATTGAATCAATTGAAGAAATTGCTCCTGAAGATGTTGTAGACCCAATTGTAAAAGAAATTTTATAGACACATTGAGGCGTTATTATGGAAGATCAACAAAGATTAAACAGTCTTCTTAATGAAATTAATGTGTACAGACAACAAGCAGAATTAATTCAACAACAAATTGAATTAATCCAAGCTTCCATTGCTGAAGTTGATGCATTATTCAATACTTTAGATGATATTGAAGGTAAAGAATCCGTTGAGGCATTCGTACCTGTTGGTGCTGGATCTTTTGTTAAAGGAGAATTAAAAAGCACTGATGAAATCATCGTAAGTATCGGTGCAGGGCTTGCTGTTAAAAAAGATGCTGCTGGTGCTCGCGAAATTATCTCTGGGCAAAAAGATGAATTGAAAGACAGCTTAGACAAAATGCTTGCTAACTTACAGCAAGTGACTGATGTCGCTGGAAATCTTCAAGCTCAAGCTGAACAGATTGCGGCTGCAGCTCAAGGTAATATGACCCAAATGGGTTAAATTATCTTATCTTATTTTTTTTATTTTCTACTTTTTTTTAATGCAAACTTACTATTTTTTTAAATAATAGGAAAACAATACATATTATTAAATAACTTTTTTACACTAACATACAGGTTGGGTTAATTTTGTTTGAATCATTGAAAAAGAAGTTTTCACGAACAAGTGAAAAATTGGAAGAAGAATTGATAGAAGAAGCAGAAGCTGAAGACAACCTTCAAGAGGAATCCGGTTCTAGATTTTCATTTTTCTCATTTGGTAAAAAGGACAAGAAGGAAGAAGAGGAAGTTGAAGAGGAAAACCTGCTTCCTGAACCTGAAGAGGAATCAGTTCCTGAGGAAGTTGAAGAAGAGATTGAAGACGAAGCGGAAGAAGTCGGGGAAGAGCCTGAAGATGAAGATGAGGCTCCTAAGGAAGAGAAGAAGTCTCGCTTCTGGAGCAGGAACAAGGATAAGGAAGAGGAAACTCAAGAAGACGAAGCCGAGGATGAAGTTGAAGAGGCTCCTAAGGAAGAGAAGAAGTCTCGCTTCTGGAGCAGGAACAAGGATAAGGAAGAGGAAACTCAAGAAGATGAGGCTTCCGAAGATGAAGAGAAACCTGCTGAAGAGAAAAAGTCTCACTTCTGGAGCAGAAACAAGGATGATAAACAAAAAGAGGACATATCTGCTGATGGTGAGGCAAAAGGCGGAATCTTCTCATTTGTACGTGAAAAAACCATTCAGGAAAAACATGTGGACGACATATTGTTTGAGCTTGAAATGGAATTGCTTCAAGGTGATGTTGCAATGGAAGTTGCAACCGAAGTCGTTGAAAACGTTAAGCAAAACCTTATAGGTAAGAAAATCAAGAGAAGCAACGACATTACAGAATACACTTATTATGCCCTTAAGGATGCGGTTGAGGAAATCATCAGCATTCCGGGCAAATCAATGACTGACATGATTGAAGAGAAAAAGGCTCAAGGCGAACCTCTGGTTGTCATGTTTGTCGGAATCAACGGAACCGGTAAAACAACCACAATCGGAAAACTCGCTAACTATTACTTGAAAAAAGGATACACTCCGGTAATTGCCGCTTCAGACACTTTCAGGGCAGGTGCTATTGAACAGGTGACATACCATGCTGACAATGTCGGTGTTAAAATCATCAAGCATCAAAAGGGTTCAGACCCTGCTGCAGTTGCATATGATGCGGTTGAGCACGCACGCGCTCAAGGAAAAGAGCTGGTATTGATCGATACCGCCGGAAGAATGCAAACCAACACAAACCTTATGGATGAGATGAAAAAGATTAAGAGGGTTTCCAAGCCTGACTTGGTAATTTTCGTTGGTGATGCAATAACCGGTAACGATGCAACCGAGCAAGCCCGTAAATTCAATGAGGCAATCGACATTGATGGAGTTATTCTCACAAAAGCGGATGCTGACAGTAAAGGTGGAGCATCACTTTCAATCGGTTATGTTATCCAAAAGCCTATCATGTTTTTAGGTGTGGGCCAAGGATATGATGACATTATGGAATACGATTCAGAATGGATGTTGAATCAACTGTTCTCCGAAGATGACGAGGTAGCTGTTGAAGATGAAGCTTAGAAACATCTTGTTGATAGTGCTTGTCATATTGGTCTTCATTGCAGCATTTGCAACATTCTTCAATGGGTCCAATTCACTTGTGAACGTCGAGCCTAAGGAGGACGTTTCCATTGCAGTCACAGGTGACGTGATGTTTGCACGTAATATGCCTGGTGTTTTAAGTCTTGATTCATCCCCGTTCAGCGGAGTCAGTGATGTTGTCTCAAATGTTGATCTGCTGCTGATTAACTTTGAAAATGCGGCCACATCATCAGGTGATGCGCTTAAGGGAGATGTTCCTTTAAAATGTGACCCTAGTTATGTTCCTCTTGCAAAGGCAAACAATGTTACCGTTGCAGGTTTGGCCAACAATCACGCAATGGACTATGGAATAACAGGAATGAAGGACACAATTGAAAACCTCAAGAATGCAGACATCACTCCAATGGGTGCGGGAAACACTGAGGATGAGGCTCATCAGGCTGTTGTTAAGGATGTGAATGGCCGTAAGATTACCATATTGAACTATATGGATTCCAACAACTTTGCAGAATATTCATATGATGCCATGCCTTATGCTAACGGATCAAGTCCGGGCTATTCAGCATACGATTCAGAGGATGCCCAAAAGCAAATTTCTGAAAATAACGATTCAGACTTAATCGTTGCATACATGCACTTCGGAAACGAATACTCCAATTCTCCTAATGATGACCAAGTTAAAATCGCACATGAGCTGATTGACTACGGTGCGGATATCGTAATCGGTTCCCACCCTCACGTTACTCAGGGAATCGAGATGTACAATGGAAAACCGATTTTCTATTCACTCGGTAACTTCATATTCGACCAGTCAAATACCGCAACACATTCAGCGTACTTTGTCCAACTTGACCTGGTCAACGACACAGGGGAATGTACAGTTTATCCGATTTATATCTCTAACTACCTGCCACAGTATATGGGTGCATCTGACGGAACAGCACTTCTTCAAGGATTATCCCCTCAATGCAGTCAATTAGAGATAACTGCTAATGGAACTGGAAAATTAAGCTTTAATTTAACTGATAGTTAATATTATCAGTTAATCATTTTTTATTTTTATCCTAAACTATTTTTAAATTAATATTTCAAATCTTGTAATGTTACAATTTTTATAATTTAAAATCCTTATATTATAGATTATTACAATCAACTTCAATCAAATAATTATTTTTATACCATTTATTGCCCATTTTTAACTTATTTTTCTTTAATTAAGCTATTTTAATCTTATTTAGCTATTAAAAACATTTATATATCTTTTAAAATAAAAATTTATTTAAATTATTAAATAGAAGGTGGAAAAATTTCGATTAAAAATAAAACGTTTGTTTTATCAATAATCTTAATATTCTTTTTCATATTAAGTGCAGTCAATGCAGTTGATAACTCTACCTTGGGTGATGATTCACAACCGATAAGTTTGGATAATGATGAAACACTCCTTGAAGAGACTTCAGAGCCTATGCTTGGCGAATCTGAGGAGTCTTTACAGGATGATGATTCATCACAGGACTCTATTGTAACATCACTTGAGAGTAATGATACAAATATTGTTAAAGGAAATTATATTGAAGTTAAATTGGCAGATGAAAACGGCACAGGAATTGCCAACAAGACTGTTAAGTTCGAACTAAACAAGGTGACTTCAGAAGTCAAAACAGATGATGATGGAATTGCCAAACTGAAAGTAGACGTTAATCCTGGAACATACACTGTCAAATGCTCCTTTGAGGAAAGCGGATACACTTCAAGTTCCCTTTCAAAGGAGATATTCGTCATATCCACATCCACTTCCAAGATTAAGGGATCAGACTATGTGGCATATATTGGCATTAAAAACAAGTACACAGTTCTCTTGACCGTTGGTGGACTTCCATTGGCTGGAAGGGACGTAACATTCACAATCAACGGAAAGACCTATGTCAAGACAACCAATTCAAAGGGAATTGCAAAGTTGAACATCAAGCTTCCGAAGGGAACATATACCATGAAGTATTCCTATGCGGGAGAGGACAATATTAAGAAGTCTTCCGGATCAAGCAAGATAACCGTTAAAAAAGGTGTTCCGGTCAAGATAACCAAATACTATTCAAAAATTTACAGAAATAAGCAAGCCGGCAAGTTCAAGGTGAAAATCACCGATGTAAGAGGTGATGTGGTGGCAGGCAAGAAGGTCAAGTTCACAGTAAACAAGAAGACCTACACCAAAAAGACAAGCAAAAAGGGAATTGCCACAGTTACCATCAAGCTCAAGACAGGTTCCTACAAGGTAAAGGCCAAGTTCTTAAAGGATTCAACATATAACAAGGCATCCAAAAAATTTTCAATTAAGGTGAAACCTAAACAAGCTCGTAACAACGGTTTCTGGATGCTTTCAACAGACATGAAAGGTGTTGATTTCGACAAGCTTCAAAAGTACGGAACCAAGCACATCTTCCTGAACGCAAAGGCTATCGAGCGTTTCGGAAAATCCTATCTTGTGTCATGGATTAAGGATGCAAAATCCCACGGAATCAAGGTTCACTTATGGATGCAGGTATTCTACAAGTCCGGCGGATGGCAAAATCCAATCAAGAATGGAAAGATTGACTACAGCTTAATCAAGTCCAAGGTCAATGAGGCAAAATCATACGCTAAGATTAAGGGAGTTTCAGGTATACACTTCGACTATATCAGATTCCCTGGAAATGCTTACCAGTACAGTGGTGCCGTAAAGGCAGTCAATTACTTCACTAAAAAGGCATGTTCCGCAATTCACGGTGTAAACAAAAAGATAATCGTTTCAGCGGCAGTAATGCCTGAACCTTCTTCAATGAAGAAGTATTACGCTCAGGATATTCCTACCATGAGCAAATACCTTGATGTCATTGTTCCGATGGTTTATAAGGGAAATTATAATGCTGGAGGCGCTTGGATTAAACAGACCACAAAGATATTCATCAGCCAATCTAAAAAGGCAAAAATCTGGACAGGTCTTCAAACATACAAATCCGATTCCAATGTGAACAGACTGTCTGCCAGTGAACTGATGAAGGATGCCGATGCAGCTGCATTGGCTGGAGCTTATGGGGTAATCATGTTCAGATACGGATTGCTCAATTTTTTCAACTTTAATGAGGTTTAAAACATGAGAAAACTGATATTGATATTATTGGTCATGGTGGCGGCGCTGTCAATCACTGCGGTGTCTGCTGAAGGCAATGCTACGAATATTGTCTCAGAAGCTGATGTTCCATCCGATGGGGATGTTTTAAGCCAGGATGTTGTTGATGAAGTACCTATTGGTGAGGATATTGTTTCTGAAGACCGGCCGGCAGAGGATCAGCCTGAAGTCGAAAAGACAACTTCCATAATCACTGCCTCAAAGGTCAAGGGCTATGAAACATTCACAACAACAATCAACATTAAGCTGACATCCAACGGAACCGCATTGGCTTCAAAACCAATCAAGATAGTTCTGAACGGTGTGACATATAACAAGAACACCGACAAGAACGGTGAAGTCAATTTGAATGTAAAACTTAAAACAGGTACATACACTGCGGCCATAAGTTATTCTGGTGATGATTTAACAAGTAATGCAACAAAAGACTGTAAGGTGACCATAAAAGACCCTATAAAAACCAAAATGGTTCTTGGTGACAAGTACATCAACTACCGTCAAGGCTCCAAATGCCAGTTTTATGTGAAGCTGCTTGACTTGAACGGTAATGCAATCAAAAACCAGTATGTGACATTCAAGGTTGCTGGCAAGAAGTACAGTGCAAAAACAGATAAAAATGGTGTTGCGCAAGTCTTTTTGAAACTTAAGAAAGGAAAGTATAAGGTAAAGTATTCCTTTAAGAAGACTTCTCCATACTTGGCTTCCAGTGGTTCACACACCATCAAGGTCAAGGCTAAAATCCCTAAGGGTAACGGTTATTGGCTATGGGCTGCCCACATGAAAAGCATAAGTCTTAAAAGCCTTTCCAAAAAGGGAACAAAGCATCTTTTCCTCCATGTTCAGGCATTGTCATCATATGGCAAGTCCTCTGTGGTCTCATTTATCAAGACTGCACATAAATATGGAATCAAGGTTCACTTGTGGATGCAGGTATGCTACAGCGGAAGCGGCTGGGTAAGGCCGATTGACGATAACAACAACATCAAGTATTCGTTCCTGAACAAGAAAATCAAGGAAGCTAAAAGGTATGCTAAAATCACAGGAGTCGATGGAATTCACTTTGACTATGTGAGATTCGGTGGTACCGCACACCTGTATAAGGATCCTAACCGTGCTATCAACTACTTCATGAAGAAGGCTTCCACTAAAATCCATAAGATAAAACCGAACTGCATTGTTTCTGCGGCATTGATGCCGGAACCAAGCATGATGACTTATTATTATGGTCAGGATGTTTCTACTATGAGTAAGTATGCTGATGCGTTGATTCCTATGGTGTATAAGGGCAATTATAAGCAGACAAGGTCATGGGTCACTTCCGTGACAAAGACATTTGTGGGCCAATCAAACGGCGCTCAGATATGGACAGGTCTGCAGTCTTATCATTCCGATGAAAACACTAAGAAATTGTCTCAGTCTTCCCTGCTTAAGGATGCGAAGGCCGCCAAGAATGGTGGGGCTTTAGGTGTTGTTTTATTCAGAATGGGTATTAGTTGCAATTTTAATTTTAAAAAGGTTTGATTACCTTTTTACCATTTTCTTTTTGAAAGCGCCTTGAGGCGTTTCTTTTCTATTTCTTTCTTTTTGTTTGATTGGTATTGCTTGTTTTGGCGATTGGTTGTTGTTTCGTTGTTTCTCATCACTGTGACGAGGTCTATTGAGTTTCCACTGCAGGCCATTAATAGCCTTATTTCTTTGTAATCTTTATTTGACGGTGCCTTATATACTACGGAGTATAGGTTGCCATCTTCACGGTCCCATTTGATAGGTTCTTCCATCATTAGGCAATCAACGACATATTCTCTTGTTAATCCATTTTCATCAAGCCTTTGCTGAAAATGCCTATTTTCAAAGCACCAGTTTATGCCTGTGGTCTCACCCATTAGAAATTTATCGAAAACATTCATTACAGTTTTATATGTAAGAAGTTACTTAAATAATAATATGAGTCAACAAGCACAATGGGATTCGTCAATAGCATTTATATTTGCTATGATTGGAGCGGCAGTTGGTCTTGGAAATATCTGGCGTTTCAGTTATGTGCTTTATTCTAACGGTGGAGGGTCATTCTTTATCCCTTACCTTATTGCAATTGCTATCATGGGAGTTCCATTTTTAATACTAGAATATGGTGTGGGATTCTCATTTAAGGAGTCCTTTTCGAAGATCATGAAAGATATTAATCCGAAGTTCGAGATAGTCGCTTGGATTTTGGTGTTATTCGTATTTATTGTTACAATTTATTATATGGTAATCCTAAGTTGGGATTTAGTATATCTCGGCAGCAGTTTCACCTTCAGTTGGGGAACAGACGCTGCCAACTACTTTGTTAACACTGTAGGTGGAAGCTCCAACCTTTCCAATGCTAATTTCTTGCTTATTCCTACCACAGTGGGTGTATTGCTTTTATGGGTTATCTTATGGTTCATTTCACATAGGAATGTTGATAAAGGTATTGGTAAAGTTTCAAAAATCCTTATTCCTGCTTTATTTTTGATTATGGGTGCAATTATTATTTATGCATTGACATTGCCTGGTGCAAATGTTGGTGTTGCTACATTGCTGACTCCTGACTGGAATAAGCTTTTGGATGTAAATATCTGGCTCGCAGCATTCGCTCAAATCATTTTCTCATTAAGTATGGGTCAGGCTATTGCATTGACTTATGCTAGTTACTTGCCGGAAAATTCCAAATTGATTGACAATGTATTGATCGTTGTTGCGTCAAACTCATTGTTTGAGATTTGTACTGCATTCGGTGTGTTCTCCATTCTTGGATACATGTCAGTGACTGCAGGTACTCCGATGGTTCAGCTGATTACCGAAGGTACAGGTTTGATATTTATCGTATTCCCAATGATTTTCAACATCATGGGTCCGATCGGAAGAATTTTGGCTCCATTGCTGTTCCTTGCGATTTTATTCGCTGGAATCACTTCAGCTTTAGGGTTCTTCGAACCGATGTTGAATTCAACTTCCGACAAGCTCGGATGGTCCCGTAAGAAAACCGCTACAATATTGAGTGTAATCGGTTGTGTATTCTCATTGATTTTAACAACCGGAATAAGCAGCTATCTTGTAGGAATCATCGACTCATTCGTAAATGAGTTCGGTATATTGCTCTTGATTGGAATCCAATGTATCATATTTGCATGGTTCTGGGGTGTTGACAAGTTCCTCCCTGCTTTAAACGAGTATTCATCATTCAAGGTTGGTAAAACATGGGCATTTGTGATTAAATACTTGCTTCCGTTAGTTTTAATCGTTATGTGGGCTATTGGTATTGTAAAACTGTTCTCAACCGCTACAACATTTGAAGTAACTATTGATCTGATTATAATCGCAGTTGTTTTAATCTTTGCATTTGTACTTACCAAAGTCAAACCGGCAAATGATTAAGTTCATTTGCTTATATTCTTTTTTTTTAATATTTTTTATATGCATCATATCCTGCGTACAGGTGGTATACGGTATTTATCAGGCTTCCTAGGGGATTGTTTGCAAAAAACCATATGAATATGTGCAATATCACTGCTCCTCCAAGAAGCGCAAGTCCTTTCTGTTTGTCTGAGTTCAGATACTGTCCGAGTCCAGGTATTATGAATGATAAGATTCCGTATTTTATTGAGTTTGCATCCATTTTATCGCCTATATGTAGATTAGTAAAAAACTATTTTGTCTTGTTGACATAAACTTTCATTAAATGTATTTTATCTTTAATTATTTTAATACTTTTTCCTTGTACTTTAAAGAATTTAATATGTATTTTTAATTATATTCACACTTTATTTTGACTGTTCTGCATAATATTTATCTAATGTCAAAACAAATAATTAACCATGAAACTGATAAAGCTAATTCCGATAATGCTCATGGCATGCATGTTGGTTGGTATGGTTGGCGCTCATGAGGATGTCAAGTATCTCAACAATACAACAAACATAACTTTTGAAGGTGTCAATTTCACAATTCCTGAAGGATTTGGCGAATTGAAAGATTCAGAGGACTTCAATGATTTAGGGTCTAACGGAAAAACCTGTTTTTACATTAATGAGGCCAATGGTGAGATTCAAATAACAGTAATTTCAGATTGGATGGGAATCAGCCTTGATGAGCTGTACAAGGATGGTGCAGAAAAAACCACAATCAATGGTCATAAAGGTTGGAATTACACAGAAAACAACTTGACCTACTTCGGATACGTTGAAAACGACACTGGAATCCTGGTGGGTGCTTCAAACGAAACAAGATTGTTTGAAGTAGTCTTATAATTCTTATTTTTTTAAAACTAGAGATTAGTTAATAATCCTAAAGGAAGGATGGATCCTTTAGGACTTAAACTAAAAAAATTTTTTAGTGCAACACGGGAAAGTGTTACAATTATTATTTATTCTCCTATCTTATTTAAAGATATATAAATTTATTCATGCCTAAAATTTACTAAAAGTAATTTAAATCCAAATGTTCATATTATCAAACATGAGATTCAAAATAGTTGTGGTTTGTATAATCCTCTTGGCATTTGTGGGTTTTGCAAGTGCAGAGACATTCACTCCAACAAATGGGACATTTGCATATCGCGAAGTTGAGATATTTGACATCAATGGGATAAATTTCACGGTGCCGACCGATTATGACGTGACTTTTGAAAATGCCACTGAAATGGATTTCATGCACGGAAACGACAAGCTAAACATCAGTGTAACTGAAAACGGTACTGTTAAAAAAGTGGCTGGAAACAAGACTGGAAATGTCACTTCCGCAAGGACAATGTTCGGATCCGTGGAGGGATATTTCGTTGATGAGAACGGGACATACACCTTTTCATATAGGCAAGACGGCAAGCTTGTTGTCATCAACTCCAAAAACATGCCCTTGATGATTGGCGCAATGGAAATGTATTAGAGGGGTCATTTTTTCTTTTTTTATTTCACCCTTAATTTTTTTATACTTGTTTTTAAATATTATTAATCATGACTTTTGATAGGAGAAAATTGATTATTCTTTTAATCTTAATTGGAGCTATTGTTCTTGTTTGTGCAGTCTCAGCTCATGATGTGAGCGCTGCAAAGACATCAAAAACCAAAGTCAAAATCTATAATTTCCAACCTGGAGTTTTATGGGGACCAAAAGCCGTTAAGTTAAGTAATGGGGATGCTATTGCAGGTTACGTGACCTACGACGGCAACATGCAATTTCAAAGGGGAACCGGAGTAACTTCATGGTATATCGGCAGCGGTATTGATGGAGACATTGAACCTCACCACACAAAGCTTGTCAAGGTCAAGTTTTACTTTAAGAGCAAACATGGTAAAGTTACAAAGACCGTCAAGGGAAGTGGAGGTCACATTAGAACCGATTTGATTGATGGATACACTCCATACAAGGCTAAAGTATGGTATAAATCTTATTAGGGAAATTATTTATTTCCCATATCTATTTTTTTTGATTACAGCTTTAATCATTCGCTGATTAAAGATTATTTCAAGCGCTTTAAATTATCAGAATATTCTGTAATATGTAATTTGTTTCTTGTTTTTAATATTGGTTATTGAAGTGCGATAAAATGAGAAAACACAAAAGCACGCTTCTGTAAAAATTATTTATGGGTATGGGGCATGCAATGCTACCATATGGTATGAATGTTAAAAATAATTTATATAACATCTCCTCGGCTTGGTGGGCACAATTAGGCATGTTAATCTATTAATGTTATAATATCAATGTGGAGAATGCAACAGAGGTTGCTATCGAGGGTTTTCCTTTGATTGATGACTATGGACATTCAAGACAAACGGTATGGCATGAAGTAATGAATTAATTACATCAAATTTCCATTTTCGCCTTACAATGGCTAAATAACTGCAAATTAAATGTCAAATTATATATAATTCCTCAAATATACTATATGTACTGATAATTTATGGGGAGATAAGATTGAAAAATAAGTTAAAGATATTGATTTGTTGCCTGATTCTCCTGGTGGGAATCGGTGCTGTCAGTGCAATCGACTCCAATTCGACAGTTGATGTCGTATCGACTGGCGACACTCAGGATTTGGCTCTTGATGATGGGGATGTTCTGGCGGTCAGTGAAGAAAACGATGAAAATGACATAGCTGAAGTCAGCGAGGATGAAGTGCTTGGCGCTGCTGAAGATGAGGTTGTGGCGGTAAGTGATGATGATTCTGTAGGTGTCATTGAAGAAGATGTCGTATCCGCTGAAGAGGATTCCAGTGAAGTCTTGGCTATGAATGCTGCTGAAAATGAGGAGTTGTCAATGTCAAGTAGTTATTATGATGACGATTATTATGATGATTATGATGACTATGACGACCTTCAGGTTGGAACAGAGTACAAGACATTCAAATTGGGTAAATTAAAGCTTCCAAAGAAATATTGGGCATTTGATGACGGATACAAGCCTCCTAAATCATATAAAAAGGAATGGAAACAATACAAAAAGTACAAAAAGTACGTTAAAAAACAAACCAAAAAATTCAAGAAAAAAGCCAAAAAGATAGTTAAAAAGGCTAAACGCAAAGGCTGGGTATTTTATGGCGACGTATACTATGTCACAAAATACGCCAAAAGATATACTGCCTACACATTTAAGGCTGATGCCTATAGGGAATACTATTACTAGTTTAAATGCATTTTAAATGCATTTAATCCTTTTTTTTTTAAATTAGCGATTAAACACATGAAGTGCTTAATCAATTTCTGAAGCATTTTAATCATTTCATCCTTTTCGATTAAAGTGACTTCTCACTCTCCAGCGGTCATTTCCATGTGATAGGTGTCACATCGAAATTTATATATGTCTATTTTTTTAAAACTAATAATTGAAGAATAATTTAAGGTATATTATGAAAACTGTAATTCTTATTCCATGTTACAATGAATCCAAGACCATAAGTAAGGTTATAAATGATTTTAAACGGGAAATGCCTCATGCCGAAATTTATGTCTATGACAATAACTCAACTGATGGCACCGATGAAATCGCAAGGGATGCAGGTGCAATCGTCCGATATGAGTATAAGCAGGGTAAGGGCAATGTTGTAAGGACAATGTTTCGTGAAATCAATGCGGATTGCTATATTATGGTTGATGGGGATGACACCTACCCTCCTGAGGCTGCGGTTGAAATCGAGGAGCTTATTTTAAGCGGTCAGGCGGACATGGTCATTGGTGACAGGCTATCCTCAACATATTTCGAAGAGAATGACCGTCCTTTTCACAATTTTGGAAATGTTACAGTTCGCAGATTAATCAACACTTTCTTTCAGAGTGACTTGAAAGACATAATGACTGGAATGAGGGGATTCAGTTTCAATTATGTCAAATCGTTTCCCATCTCATCAAGGGAATTCGAGATTGAAACCGAGATGAGCGTATTTGCCTTAATCAATAATTTCAAAATTAAGGAGATTCCCATAAGCTACCGGGATAGGATGGAGGGCAGCGATTCAAAACTGAATACCTATACTGATGGGTATAAGGTTATTTCAATGATCATTGCTCTGATTCGTGATGAAAGGCCGTTTCTGTTCTTTTCATCAATAACAGTCCTCCTTCTAATCATTGCGGGAATTCACTTTTTCCCGATACTGTTCAGGTACTTCTCGACAGGTCATGTCTTGAAGATTCCGACACTGATTATAATTGCAACTGTGGTCATTGTTGCGGCAATCATATTCTTTACAGGGGTCGTCCTGCACGTTCTCAAAAGGCAGCATGCGGACAATCTAGAGCGTCACCTGATTTTACTCAACGAATTGAACAAGGATGATTAGCATGATTGACAAGCTTTTTAAAGAAAAGACCGACAATATTTTCATCCAACTTTTCAGGTATGTTTTCGTTGGAGGAAACGCTTTTGCTGTGGATTTCTTTTTCTTATATTTCTTCAGTGACATCTGCGGAATATACTATTTGCTTTCAGGTGTTTTTTCATTCATAATATCAGTCATGGTCAACTATCTGATGAGCACAAGGTGGGTGTTCAATCAGGACAAAATCGGCAATAAGCTTGTGGAGTTTTACCTGTTTTTGATTATCAGCACAATCGGGCTGGTTTTCACCGAAATTCTTCTGTGGCTCTTTACAGATATCTTCGGATTGTATTATCTCATATCAAAAATAATGGCTGCGATAATCGTGTTGTTCTGGAATTTTATCGCAAGGCGTGTGATGTTTTACGGTAAGATATAATTTTTAAAAAAAGATGATTTGACTGTGATGTCAAATCAACGGCTAATTTTTAAGCTTTCTTATGTATTCCATTGGATTTAGTGATATTTGTGGCTCATCGCTGGAACCGTATCTCAGCCATATCAGGATTATTATCAGCAGATAGCAAATCAGCAGATTCGGATAGAGGTATCTGTAATCCTGGATTGGTGTTGAGAAGAATATCGCCAGAATGTTTAAAACGTTTGGAATGTAGATAAGATAGATTTCCCTTGTCCTGGTTATGAGATGTATCATTACCAAAAGGATTATTGACAGGTACATGTAAAGCGCAGGGCTATTGAATATTGTGTCAAAGAATGATGCCTCAATTCCCAATGCCAATGAGTTGAGCAGGTTAAAGGCAGGTGTTCCCCAATTTGCATATGACAGGTTCTCATACGGCTCTGTCGGGGTGTTGTTGTGCCTTACATAAAACTCATTGAAGTCTGACTGCAGCCTGTCACGGTCTCCGCTCATGTAGTACGGACGGCCCATCCAATCGCCATCCTTGGTGATGTCCCACACCATAGGGGATGCGCCGAAAAGGTATTGCAGGCAATGCAGAGGATCTTTCAGTGAATATTTTACCGCCAGTCCGATATATGTTCCCTTATTGTTGTCATATTCGTCATAATCCGTTATGGCGAAAATCGGGTCTGATTTTGTTGGCTTGTAGGCCTCCTTGACCTTGTCCTTGTTGATTAGCTTGTGGATTTGGTTTCTGTCAGCATCATCCATTTCCAGATTCAAGTCGTAATCCGCCAGCATGTGCGCCAATTTTGTTGCAAGGGCGTCCTTCTCATTGTCCTCAACATCGTATGCAACGTTCAAGGATGCGATAAGCAGGATGAATGTCACGGTCAATATTGCCAATGCAAGGCTCATTTTCCGATTTTTCTTCATGAAAAGGTATATGGCGTAAACGGCAAGGACAATTATTATGACGTACAGTCCGTTTCCTCTAAGCTCTGCAACAAATGCCATGATTATTGAAAGAAGCAGGATAAACTTAATGTCAACCTTTCCCTGCCTGTCTATCATCACTTTAGCCAAAAAACATAGGAACATTAAGAAATAACTGAACAGGATATCCTTCCACAATGTTATTGAATACAGTGCATTTATAGGTATTATGCAGATTATGACCGTGAGGATCACCTGAAGCTTAAAGCCTTTGCGAAGGTCGCCTTCGTCATCGCGATGGTACTTGCAAATCACCATCCACATCACTGAAAATGTCAGAATCTGCAGAATGCACACCGATGTTGTGCTTGGATAAATTCCAAGGCAGATCATGTTTATGAAGGTGTGGAAAAAGGGATGCCAATTTGTAAAGCTTCCCGAAGCGATCTGGTGCAGCTGATTGAAAGTGTCATAGGTGGCAATGCACGGGTTGAACACTGCCAGATAGACTGAAAATACGATAATCGGTATCAGAAATATCGCCAGGTCACGATAATTTAATTTATTAATTTTAGTTAGTGCTCCTACATCTTTAAATTCCATAATTTAACTATATTGAAACTATTATATAATGTTAGTTGCTTTATAATCTGTTAAATTTAACACGTTTTTTATTAATGGATTTAAACAACTTGATATTGCTTATATTCTTTTTAATTTCTTTTTTGAGATGCAAGCAAGCACTTGCATTCGAAAATCTTTATATATGGGCTTTAATAAAGCTAATAGTAAGTGTGCTATCTGATTGCACAATATTAATTAACTGGAGATTATAAAATGAAACAAATTATCCTAGCATTATTATGTTTATACGCAATTTCAATAGGCTTTGTTTTATTAGTGGCATAAAACAATGTCCCAATTACTCTGATGAGAACTTGACGGGGTGTCATCACCCATTTATTAATGTATTTTTTTAAAAAATCCTTTTTAATTTTTGCTTGAATGTAACGGGTTTCTCTTTTTGATTATATTCAACCAAGTTTTTGGTGAATAATCTTGTAAACTCGGGATTGAACTTATGCACCGAATCCAACTCAGATTTTACGGGAATTCCATGATAAATCTTGGATACTGCGGTGTCATATGATTCAAGGTATCTTTTCATATTCTGATATTTTTCATCTTGTGAAGGAACATCTTCATTGAACCTCTCCAGCTTGTAGAAGCTGGAGATTCTTAGGCCATACCTACTGTTTTGTCAAGGCCTTTCCATTCGTAATAATATTCGAATTTTCCTTGACCGATAGGTATGAAATCTACTAAGCATAACACCATTGAACCAGTGGCGCGTAGAGCTTCGTCTAAAATATTTTTTGCAGCATTAACATCCCTTTGAAGTATGCTGTGGCAGTGTGGACATTCCCATTCTCTTTCATCACGACCTAAGCCAGGATTTATTTCACCACAAAC
>NZ_JAGAXX010000047.1 GCF_017940815.1 Methanobrevibacter sp. | reverse complement strand
TCTCATTAATTTTATTTATATACTCGAAAAAAAAACATGTTTTCTTTTTCTTATAACAACTTATATACATTTATAATAAATAGAGTTTATCTAAGAGCATTTGGAAAGTAATACAGTATATTTTTTTATTTTGCAAAAAAAAATTCTAAAAATACAACACTCCTCTTAAAAGTGCAATTCATCTCCCGGCTTAAAGAAGCCGGAGAATTCTTGCACAATAATGTTAAAATATCACAATAATTTTGATATTGTTTTACTCAATTCTTCCTTGATTATTTTTACACATTCCTCGGCTTCGCTGTCCAATCTGAAAGGGTCCCTTGCAGATACTTCATAGTCATCTAAAATTTCATTTACTGCAATCGTTCCAGCCACATCAATTCCCTTGTTTTCCAAAATCTTGTTGACACAACCGTTGGGACATCCATTGACAGCAACAATAGGATACTTCCTGAGCATGTCATTGTTCCTGCCCTCAATGTCTGCAGAGGTTGAACCCATGCAAATCGATACCACATTTTCATTTTCATTCCTGCAGTCCCCGACCGCAACACGGGACACCAATCCGTTTGCACTCATGCCGTTGCATGGAGCCAATGCAATTTTTTCTGTCATGTTATTTAATTACCCTTTTTAAGATAAAAAACATTGCCTTTGAAAACAACTTCTTGAATATGTTCAATTCGACTTCAGGTGAAAAATCATGATTTATCAAATCATTTTCAAACCAAAATTTCCTGTCAGCTTCAATCGGATCATCAGATAATGCCATGGCTCTCCAAACGTCATAGAATACAATGTCACCAAGTTTTGGAGAATGCAATTTCTGCGATTCCACATCACTTGCGAATTTCCTTGATGTCTTATTGATGCTTTCAGCATCAATTGAGTCCTTTCCTCCAAATGCATATGTAATCTTGTAGACCTTGTTCACTCCCCAATGCCTCAAAGTCTCGTCAATGTATTTTGCAACATCCTTCTGGCCCGCACCTGCAGTTGACACAACAACCAATGCCTTTTTGGTGAAAAACTCCGGCCTGTGATAAAAATATGCTGTGTGGTCGAAGAAATTCTTGAGAAGAGCAGTCACGTTCATCGCATACACAGGAGAGGCAATGATGATTCCATCAGCAGCCATTATCGCATCAACAATCAGCTTTACCTTATCCCCGTGAGGACACTTGCCCTCACCTTCAACAATGCAGTTGAAGCAGCCATTGCATAGTGGAATCTTTTCCTTCATCAGATGAATCTCTTCAAAATCTCCATTTAAATTCCTTTTGGCCTGCTCGACCATCTTCCAGGTGTTCTTGCGCCTTGGCGAACCGTTGATAATAACATATTTCATAATCATAACTCCTTAAGCTGAGTGTCGAGAACCAGTTTCTCCCTGAGTTCAAATCGCTTGTCAAACTCATCCACATCATTTTCATCAACATCAAATACGTCAGGATTGTGGAAGATTCCCGATTCAATTTTCAAAAGACATTCATCAAATACTCTAATCATAAAAAACGGACATTCATCATCCGTGTCAGTTCCCTCCAAGAACAATCCATACTTTGATGCTGATTCAAATCCAAACCTGTGATAATAATTTTCATCACCAATGACAAAAACAAATGGAATCTTTTCGCTTTCAGCCAAATCAAGGGTGAAACTGATTAGTTTTGAGCCAACACCCTGATTTTGATAATCCTTGTGAATTGAAACAGGGCCTAAAACAACTGCATCAATTTTTTCTCCACCATAATCGATGAAACCTGTCGAATAATTGATGTGACCGATGATTTTATTGTCCTCTTCAACAACATACGCCAGGTCCCTGATAAGGCTTTCATCAGCCCTTAAATGATGCACAATGTAATGCTCAAAAGCGCCCGGACGATACACATTCCAAAAGGAGTCCCTTACAAGTTCCTCAACTTCCAGATAATCATTTTCATTTTCCAATCGGATTTCCATAATTTACCTCCTTACAGAATTATAAATCAGTTCAATGTGTCTTCTTGACTTTTCACACAGCATTTCGACAAATTCATTGTCATCTTCAGGATAATTGACAATGTAGTGCTCATACAATAGAAACATTCCGTACTTGTAGAATGATTCGGCAAGCTGTCTTGAGTCTGCATCCTCACGAATCACCTTCTTGAACTTCATCAAATCAAATAGTTTAACCCAACCGTCAACCGCATCGTTGATTATGCTCTTTTTGAGAAATGCATTAATCTTTTCGTTGTGATATGACTCAATTAGGATTATCCTTGTTATCTTTGACATCTTCTCGTCTTTGAGATGAGTTGCAAAGGATTCAAGTCCTGCCTGATAAAAATAATCAAAGCCCAAGTCAAGGTTTGCGCCTGCATCCTCAATAGGAATGTCCTGAGACAGCATCTTTTCAATGTAAAAATTTAAGATTGCATCCAAAATGGCTTCTTTACTTGCATAGTGATTGTATATTGAGCTTTCCTTTATTCCAACCTCACCGGCAATTTGGCGGATTGAAACTCCATCATAACCATGTTCTGAAAACAAATATATTGAAACATTAAAAATTCTTTCCTTGTTGTTAACCTTCATCAACTAACAGTTGTTAGTCAAGACATATAAAACTAACGATTGTTAGTTTAAAAATTATTAAAAAATAATAGCAGAATATTCAATTGAATATCATGCCGCTTTTCAATCAACCATTTAATAACATTAATCAAAATTGGACTTAAGATAACTTACAAAAATGGAAGCTGCTGTCAAGTCCGCTGTTGTTCCAGGATTGTACTTGTTGTCATAAAGGTAATCGTCAAATTCCTTAACGGTATCCATGAAATCCGGTGAATCTCTCATCTTGAGAAGATCACGAGTCATCAATGAGATTTTAAGGGCTTCCTCATCACCGTATTTTCTTGAAATCAATGTGTCCGGAACATGTGATAAAATGGTTAAAAATGTCAAAAGGCAAGCCTCGTTTTTAGTCTTTTCCTCTCTTAACTTATGATAAGTCGGATAGCCTATCTCAAAGACTGCAGGCATGTCCGAAGTCATCTCACGTGCAAGCATGTCCCAAGGAGCTGAGATTTTCAAAACATCATACATTGTCTGGTTGTTGTCCCTCAATTCCTGTTTTGCGTTGTCGCTTGCAACGTCATACTCATCCTGATCACCCATTCCTCCAGCATCAGCAATGTTGATTGCATCATAAAGGGCACATGCATCATCAACGGAAGTGTTACCCATCAACAACTTAATGTTTTCACGAATGTCATCAAATGAATCACTTATTGCAGCAGCAACTGCAATAGGGGTTGTCATCATGACAATTCCAAGGTTGGTGTTGTTCTTAATCCACCTGTCAGTTTCAGCAACCGCCTGGAGAATGTATTTTCCAAGCTCGGGGTTTTCAACATCAACGTCAGCGCATGCTTCACGGATGGTATCTCCAATAACAATACCGCTAATCACAAAGTCCTCGAATTCCATGTCGTCATAGTCACGTGTACGGTGAACATTTCCAGGTTTTGGATATCCACTTACCTCCAATGCTGAGGCTATTTGAGCTATTTTTGCGATTTCATTTGCATTCATTCTATCACGTCATTTAAAAGTAAGTATGGTGCAAAGTTAGTGATTATAAGGTCTGCTCCAGCACGTTTGATTGACAATAGTGATTCGGTGATTGCCCTTTCGGTCAAGAAACCCTTTTCGATTGCTGCCATGAGCATTGCGTATTCCCCGCTCACGTTGTATGCAACCAAAGGCAACATGAACTCGTCACGGACCATGCGGACAACGTCAAGGTAAGGAAGTGCAGGTTTAACCATTAAAAAGTCACATCCTTCAATAACGTCAAGCTCGCATTCACGGATTGCCTCAACCGCATTTGCAGGATCCATCTGATAGGATTTCCTGTCTCCGGCATGAGGAGAAGAACAGGCTGCCACACGGAAAGGCTCATAGAATGCAGAAGCGTATTTGGCGGAATATGACATTATCATGACATTTTCAAATCCGTTTTCATCCAAGGTTTCTCTGATTGCACCGACCCTTCCGTCCATCATGTCTGAAGGAGCCACAATGTCTGCACCGGCTTCAGCATGGGAAAGCGCAACCTTTGCGATGTAAGGCAAGGACTCGTCGTTCAATATTTCAATGCCATCGTCGGTGTCGTCGTTTTCGACAATCATTCCGCAGTGTCCGTGTGAAGTGTATTGACATAGGCACACGTCAGTGATGACAACCAAGTCAGTTTCCTTCTTAAGCCTTCTGACTGCCTTTTGAACAATTCCTGTTGCGGAATAATCCGGAGATGCAATTTCGTCCTTGGTTTCCTCTCTTGGTATTCCAAACACAATGATTGATTTCAATCCTTTTGCTTCCAATTGCTTTGCAAATTCGATTCCACTGTCCAAGGAGTATCTGTATTCACCCGGAAGTGATGAAATCTCTTCCTTCTCATCGCCTGTGAGTTCTTCCTTGAAATATATTGGATAAATCAAGTCATCCTTTTCGAGTTTTGTTTCACGCACAATGTTTCTAATCTTTGCATTTTTTCTTAATCTTCTCATTCTTGTAGTTGGAAATACCATAATAATCACTTGATTTATTATATTGATTTGAAATTATTTAAAATTTTTATAATATTAAAAAAATAAATAACTTTAAGAGGTCAATTATGTCAAATTCAATTGGAGAAAAATTTCAGGTAACAAGTTTTGGAGCAAGTCACGGCCCCGCTGTTGGAGCTGTTGTCGATGGCTGCCCTGCAAACTTAGAATTAACACAGGAAGACATTCAAAAGGAACTGGATAAAAGAAAACCAGGAACAAGTAGCGTAACCACTCCAAGAAAGGAAGCTGATGAAGTGCAAATTCTTTCAGGTATTTTTGAAGGCAAGACCGATGGAACACCTATCGCAGGAGTAGTTTTCAACAAAAACCAGCACTCAAAAGACTATTCCATGTTCAAGGACACTCCACGCCCATCCCATGGGGACTTCGGATGGATGATGAAATACGGAAACTACGACTACAACGGAGGAGGCCGTGGAAGCGGAAGAGTGACTATCGGACATGTAATCGGTGGAGCAATAGCCAAAAAGTTACTGAAAACACAAGACATTGAAATCATCTCCCACGTGACCCAAATCGGAGACATAAAAGCAGAACCTCAAGATCTTGAAAGCATCATTGAAAACGTTGAAAAGAACCCCGTTCGCTGCGGTGATTTAAAAGCTGCAAAAGAAATGGAAGAACTAATTTTATCCAAAAAACAGGAAGGAGATTCCGTTGGAGGAATTGTGGAAACAATTGCAGTAAACGTTCCTGCAGGACTTGGAGAACCCGTGTTTGAAAGGCTTGATGGAGACCTTGCAAGAATATTGATGAATATCGGAGCGGTAAAAGGGGTTGAAATAGGTCTCGGATTTGATGTTGCAAGACATACCGGTTCTGAAATCAATGACGCTTACCAAATTGAAGACGGCAAGGTGACCACAAAAACAAACAATTCCGGAGGAATCGTTGGAGGCATGAGCAACGGAATGCCAATTGTCTCAAGAATAGCAGTAAAACCTACTCCATCAATTTCCAAATGTCAAGATTCAATCAATATAGAAAAGAGGGAAAATAAAAAAATAGAAATTAAGGGACGACATGACCCCTGCATCTGTCCTAGAGTGACAGTTGTTGCCGAATCAAGCACTGCAATCGTTCTTGCAGACCACATGATTCGCTCAGGATTCATTCATCCGTCAAATTTAGATGATTGATTCGTTTCCTTCTTTACAATGGCAAGCTCATCAAATTCCTGATGCTTGAATGCCAATTGGTAAGAATTCTTTTTTTCACTTTCATACAATGTATGACTGGTGCTGTGGACTGATGACTGCACGTCCTTAAGTGAAATCAACCTAAAGCGCTTAGGATTGTTGTAGTTCACATTGAATGACAATCCGTCAAATGCGGCAATTGTCTTGACTCCTGTCTTTTTAGATACCTTTTTAGCCTCAGTGACAGGATTGCTTGAAATCATCTTAAGGCCCAAATGTGTCATTACCGCAACCTTAGGCTCAACCTCATTGATCAGGTCTATGAAGTTGCGTGAACACATGTGTCCCGGAATTGACTTGTTTCCAGGTCTTAAAACACTAGCGATTAAAATGTCTGCACCCTTGTGATCATCTGCCAGACCTTCAAAGTATCCTGTATCTGAAGTGTAGGACACCTTAAAGCCATTGTAATCTATCTGGAAACCGGAACCTGTCGGATCACCATGGGATGTTCGTGTACCCTTGATTGTGCAGTTATCCAACTTATTGACAACACCATGCTTTAGAACAATCTTGTCTGAATTTGACTTGTGATAGTTTGAAATGCACGGACCCCATTTCTCATACCCATTCAATACGCTTTCGCTTCCAATTATGGTACCGTTTCTTTTTGTCATTCCCTTTGTCATTGCCTCGATTAAAATCTCAGCATCGTTATAATGGTCAGTGTGTGAATGCGAAACGATTACTCCACTAAGGTTACGAGGATCGAATCCGAATTGATAAGTCCTAATCAATGCTCCTGGACCCGGATCGACATGGTAGTTCTTACCGCCCAGGTTGTCTATCCTGAACCCACCAGTCATTCTTCTCTGGCTGATGGCGGAAAATCTTCCTCCACCACTTCCTAAAAATGTAAGTTTCATTTAAACTCCCCATTTCATAATGAGCATAAAATTACATCACACTTTAGAGGAGACTTATCCTTCTTAAGGCATAAATCCTCATTTTCAATGACAACTTTATCTCCAATTTTAACATTGTTGCCGTCTGTAAACATTAAAACATTTTGACCTGGAGCCGCAAGCTGTTTCCAATTGCCGTCCATGGCCTGAACATTCTTATCCAATTGGACAAACACCATGTTGTCATCGACATTGACCACCTTACCTACAT
This sequence comes from Methanobrevibacter sp., assembly GCF_017940815.1. Classification (GTDB taxonomy): domain Archaea; phylum Methanobacteriota; class Methanobacteria; order Methanobacteriales; family Methanobacteriaceae; genus Methanocatella. Next base: position 4,274 of record NZ_JAGAXX010000047.1, on the reverse strand, counting down.
CGCCCTTGCTAATAATCTTATTGGCCATGTCGATTGCGATTTGCTGTTGGACAATTTGCTCAGTCAATTCTTGCCTGAACTTAGTCAATACCTTAATGTCGTGGTCTATTGTAATGTTCAAATGCTTTTGCGCTTCAGATTCGTTAAATTTAGGTTGCTGTATCAACACGTCAACCTTCTTTCCAACAGTAGGTGTTTTGAAAGCCACCTCTTCCAAAATCTTTTGGAAAATCTCTCCCATATATCTTAAGCTTTGGGAAGCTTTCCATTCACGTTTGATTAATGTTTCAGCGAGTTTTTTCGCATAATCATTACCGAATATAATGACTCCACTCTTTCCAGCCTTACGGGATTGGGTTTCAGAGCCTAAAAGCTCAACAATCTGATATCCATTGGTGGTTCCGTATATACGTCTTCTTCTTGTTTCCATTGTTCCTTTTGTGCTTACTTCACCACGGATTGTATTTCCAATCATCTTCAACTTGTTGGCGTCATCGGTAATCTTGATTGAGATGCCAAGCTCGTCAGCCCTTTTCAGGAAGTCATCATCAGTGCTAAGGTTTCCTTCGTATAATTCTTCTTCTAATATTTTTAAATTTTCTTTATCACCAAAATATCCTATCTTTCTTTTATCACTCGCCATTACACATCCTTTTTTTCCAACATAAGCGATAATTAAGCTCATAATATCTCCTAATTCGATATATATCAATTATTGAAATTTCAATAATTTTTTTATTAATTATATATAAGTATATTTATCCTACATTATATAGTTTAATAAATTGCATGAGAAAAACAATTATTATTCAATGTTTTAAAAATAATTAAAACCAGTTAAAACAGTTAAAACAAAAATTATAGGAATTTTGAATGATTAAACAATAAATTTAAATAATAACATCACCTAAAATATAATTATATTAATTGTTAATTATTTATCATTATAGATTAACATGATAATATAAAAACAACAGGAGAAAAACTTATGAAAGATCTCAATAAGATGTTTAAACCTGAATCTGTGGCAGTTATTGGAGCATCCAATACCCCAGGAAAAGTGGGATATATCATTGTTGACAACCTCATTAACGATGGTTTTGAAGGCGAAATATATCCAGTAAACCCAAAAGGTGGAGAAATCCTCGGTAAACAAGCTTATGCAAACATTAAGGACGTACCTGGAAAAGTGGATTTGGTAATCATTACAATCCCATCCCCATTCGTAAATACAGCAGTTAAGGAATGTGGTGAAGTAGGTATCGAAAACATGGTTGTTATTACAGCAGGATTTAAAGAAGTGGGCGAAGAAGGAGCTAAACTAGAAGCTGAATTAACCGCACTTGGTGAAGAATATGGTATAAACATTATTGGACCTAACAGTTTAGGAATTACCGATTCACACACTCCATTGAACGGATCATTTTCACAAATGATGCCACCAACTGGAAACATTGCATTCATTTCCCAAAGTGGAGCAATGATGGTAGCTATTATCGATTGGAGCGTAACCTCCGGAATCGGATTCAGTAAAGTAATAAGTTTAGGTAACAAAGCTGGAGTAACTGAAATCGAACTGTTACAATACTTGGCAGAAGACGATGAAACCAATGTAATTATCTGTTACTTAGAATCAATTTCCGATGATGAAGACTTTGTAAGAACCATGAGAGAAACCGCTGCTAAAAAACCAATCATTATACTCAAATCCGGTTCAAGTAGTGCTGGAGCAGCAGCTGCATCCTCACACACAGGAGCATTGGCAGGTAGTGACTTGGCATTTGATACAGCGTTCCACCAATCCGGAATCATGCGTGTAGAGACCATGGCTGAATTATTTGATTTAGGTCTTGCATTCTCCAAAGCACCACTTCCAAAAGGCGACAATGTTGCAATTATTACCAACGCAGGTGGAGGAGGAGTTTTAACCGTAGACGCTATGGAAAAAGCTGGTTTAAACCTCGTCCAATTTGATGAAGAAACCACCGCTAAATTAAAAGAATGCGTAACCGATGAAGGAAGTGCTAAAAACCCTATTGACGTATTAGGAGATGCACCAGTAAGCAGATACAAAGAATCATTAGAACTCGTATTAGGTTACGAAGACGTTGACAGTTTAATCATTATGGTTTGTCCAACCGCATCAGCTGACCCTGACGGAATTGCTAATGCAATCTTGGAAGAAAGAAAAGAATTCGACAAACCAATCATTGTTGTAAATATGGGAGGACCATCATTTGAAGCAGCAAACGAAGCTTTAAGAGCAAATGGTGTGCCAACTTACGTATTCCCTGAAACTGCAGTGACTGCACTCGAAGCAATGACCAGATACGCAAAACTCGAAGACAGAGTTTACGATGACGTCATTGAAAAAGTTGACGACGTTGACAAAGACGCTGTAAAAGCAATATTCGACAAAGTTAAAGCTGACGGAAGAGACACATTACTCGGTAGTGAAGCATACGCAGTGGCTGAAGCTTACGGAATTTCCGCAGCACCAATCAAATTGTCAACTTCCGCTGACGAAGCAGCAGAACTTGCAGAAGAAATGGAATTCCCAGTAGTGCTTAAAATCGCATCCGATAAAATCTTACACAAATCCGATATCGGCGGTGTAAAAGTGGGAATCGAAAATGTCGATGAAGCTAAAGCAGCATACGATGAAATCATCGCTAACGCTAAGAAAGCTCACCCAGACATCATTCCTGACGGTGTGGAAGTAAAAAAAATGATGGACTCCGGTGAAGAAGTAATTGTTGGTATGATTAAAGACAAACAATTCGGACCAATGATTGCATTCGGTATGGGAGGAATCTACGTAAACCTCATTGAAGATGTAGCATTCAACCTCGCTAAAGGAATGAGTTCTCAAGAAATCGATGAGCAAATCGAAAAAACCAAAGTATCCAAATTACTTGCAGGATACAGGGGAGAAGCTCCTTGCGATGTAGAAGAAGTTAAAGAAGCTATCAAAAGAGTAGCTAGATTAACCTTAGACTTCCCAGAAATTACCGAGTTAGACATCAACCCAATCTTCGTTTACGAAGAAGGTTCATCTGCACTCGATATTAAAATCAAATTATAATTTCTCTTTTGAGAAATTCTCTTTTTTTATTTTTATAACCTTTAAAGGTGATTTCATGAATGGTGAAATTGATTTAGAGTCATATACCATTTCATTAATTAGAATCAACACTGCACTTCAAAAGCTTGAAGACAACCAGGAAATATCCGAAATAAAAACCCTATTTGAAGAAAGTTTTGACGACTTGGAAAAAATATACCAAGATACAGTCAATGACCTGAATCAGGAGGAAGTCAACCTCAACGAGTATTACCTATTCTTCCAGAATGGAAAGCAGATGTTTCCACAATACATTGAAGTGCTTGACAGCATTGAAAACAATGCCCTTGAAGATGTTTTAGGTAAATTGACAAATGTCTTTAGGAATCTTGACAAGATAGCTGACGCATTTAATCAGGAGAAAGAAAATGAAATACGATCTGAGTAAAGTTGGAATCGAAAAGGACTTGCAGTACGAATGCATCACAACCACCATCAGTGAGGACGGAATCAAGAATGCAGGTGCCTTTGCATTCAAGTATCTTGGTGATGACAAGGTGTTCTGCAGAATCTTTGAGGGATCAAAAACATTGAAAAACATACAAAATACTAATGAATATGTAGTTAACATTACACAAGACCCATTGGCTTTCACCTATGCTACACTAGATTGCTTGGACGATGAATATTTCACTAGTGATGAGGACATAGCTATTATTAAAAATAGTCCCGCTTACATTATTGTGGACGTTGAAAGCATAGAGAAAAAGACCCCGGATGACTTTCCAATCAAGGGTGACAAGAACATATTTTTCATAACCGGAAAAATCAGGGATTTCATAGTCAATGATGAAAGCGTAAGGGCATTCAACAGAGGACTGTCCGGATTGATTGAAGGGCTTGTGAACTTTTCCAGATACAAGATTGTTGATGATGAGAAAAGAAAAGAATACATGGATCGCTTGATTGAAAATCAAAGAGTCATTGAAAAGGTATCTGATGAAAAAACCAAAAAGGCAATGTCCACCTTAAAATCAGAATACGATAAAAACTAGTTTTTTAAAAAAAGGAGTCTGTAAAATTTTATAGGCTTCTTTCAAATTTTATTTTTTTACACTTGAAATTTCACTTCGATAAAAATTCGTTCTAATTTTTCTTTAATTTGAAAATAAATGGTTAAAAAATAGTAAATTACTTAAATAAGTGAGGA
>NZ_JAGAXX010000046.1 GCF_017940815.1 Methanobrevibacter sp. | reverse complement strand
TATGAGTCTAGAGCCAAATTTTTCAAAAGAAGAACTGAAGGGCTGAATATCAATCAGGTGGTTGAAAAGGTATATTCAGAGCTTGATTTGAGTATGGACCCTGAAGACTATATGATTCCGGGTGTCGAAGACGTTCGCGGAAAGGTTGACATGTATTCATTTGCTGTTATAGAAACAGATAAGGTTTATCCATTTAAAAAGGTCAGATTCGGCGACATGATGTTCAATGCTCCGAATGACATTAATTATTACTTGAAGCAGATTTACGGTAAGAACTTCATGAAGATACCAAATCGCATTCATGACCATCGCAGGCTGAATCGTTATGTTAAGCAGCCGAATATCATTGCAATGCTAGAGGAATCCAATGAGATGATAAAGGAAGTCAACAGAAAGTTAAATATATAGGTGTTTGCAAGTGTTTGATAGATTTAAAAACGACAAGAAATCTGAAATTCCCGATTATCCCACCAAAAAGGAATTCAATGAATTGAAAAAGCTGGTTAATACCCATCAGGATTATCTGAATAATATTTTTGTATTCCATAAACTGGAGAAAACTCCATATTTGGAGCTGATGAGAGACATATCTTATGAGCTGTTAAAGTTCTTTGACAATATCTGCAATAAGTATGATTTGGAATATTGGCTTGATTTCGGAACCCTTTTGGGAGCTGTTCGCCATGAGGACTTCATCCCTTGGGATGATGACTTGGACGTTGGAATGCTCAGGGAGGACTACTACAAGTTTCTTGAGGTTTTTCCTAAGGAATTTGAACGCAGCGGCTTGAAACATGTTGAGGCATGGTTCAAGGATCCTAGTTGGGCACCAGGCACCAGAAGATGGTTCCAGATAAATTGCAAACGTCAGGAGTTCAATGGAAAATTTGTTGGAATAGACGTTTTTCCATATGACTACATCACTGAATACGATGATGATTACATTGAGCTTTTTCACAATACACGCCCCAAATTCTTCAAGGCATGGCAGGGTGATGTCAGCCTCAAGGATGCATTGGATGAGACCTGTGGGGAATTGAACCTTTCGCTGGAAAAAACAGATTATTTCATTGCAGGTGTTGATGGAGGCAGATTCAGGACAGGTTCAGTATTTAAAATTCTTAAAACAGAAGATTTGATGCCTCTTAAGAGAATCAAGTTTGGCGAATACGAATTTTTAGCACCAAACAATCCGAAAAATTATTTGAGTGAGATTTACGGCAAACATCATATGAAGATAGGCAAGACCAAAAAAGAACATGGTCGTTTAAACAGGTATAAAAAACAGCCTAACATTATGGATAAGTTGTATGAATCCAAAAAAGAATTAATAAAAGCTAATGAAAATTTTAAATAAACCTATTTTTACTAAAATTTTATATAACCTAAACAATATAGTTTAATATGTTAGGTGTTTATAATGCTTTTTGATAAGATTAAAGGAAATAATTCTTCAAATGATGACTTTGAGTTTAATGAAGAAGAGTTTGTAACTCGTAAAGAATTTGAAAAGTTAAAAAAGTTAGCCAATACACATCAGGAATATCTTAACAACATATTTATATTTTACACTCTCGAACCAACTCCATTTTTAAGGGGAATGCGCGAATTGTCCTATGAACTCATGAAATTTGTGGATAATGTGTGCAACAAGCATGATATAGAATACTGGATGGATTACGGAACATTGCTTGGATCTTTACGTCATGGGGATTTTGTCCCTTGGGATGATGATTTGGACGTTGGAATGATGAGGAATGATTATAATAGACTGGTGGAAGTATTGCCTAAAGAGATTCAAGAGAACAACTTGAAAAATCTTATTGCGGATTTTAAAATAGATAAACACAACAACAAGTCAAAAAGATGGTATCAATTATCATATAAACACCCTACTATAAGAGCTAAATTCATAGGAGTTGATTTCTTCCCATATGATTATATGAAAAAGTATGATGATGACCTGAGGGAGGAGTTCAACAATTCTTTTAGAGAGTATTATCATAACCCGGATGAGTTCACCCTTGAGGAATATATCGATATATTCAACGAAAGGTTTGGCTTGACATTGGATGAGCAGAAATATGTCCTTGGAGGCATTGACAATGTCCGTGGAAACATTCCGAAATATACAATGTATAGGCAAATATATATGGATAGGGATAGAGTATTTCCGCTTAAAAGGTTGAAATTTGGAAAATATGATTTCCCAGCTCCTAATGATACAAAAAAATATATCATTGATATCTATGGAAAAAACTATATGAAGATACCTGCCAAGATACGAGATCATGGAAGATTACATAAATTCAACAAAAAGGAAAACATTCATGAGCTTCTTGACGAAGGTATTAAGATGCTTAAAGATGCAAATAAAAATTATTAAAGGTGAATAATGACATTTCTTAGTATTATTATCCCGTTCGACAACGTTGAAAGGTATTTGAAAGACTGTTTGGATGGATTGGCCGAACAAGACTTGACTGACGCAGAGGTCATTCTAATTTTGAATGGGAATCATGAAAACATTGACGATTTGCTAAAAGAGTACACTTTCAATATTATCACAAAAACATTCCCTGAAAGAATAGGTGTTGCAAAGGCAAGAAATGAGGGATTGAAGATTGCAAAAGGTGAATACGTATATTTCATCGATTCAGACGATTATCTGTATTATGATTCATTGGATAAGTTGGTCAATGTGGCTAAAAGCACTCATGCCGATTTAATCAATGGGGAAAGGATGGCAACAGCATTCATTCGTGAAAGATTTGAGGAAAGGTTCACCAAAAAGAGTAGGGAACCACTCAAAAAGGGCAAGTTGTCCGATATGGAATTTTCAATGAGGTTATTGGTGGGTACCAAAACCAATAAGAAGGAAATATTGTCAGTTCTCCATTCACTTATTAGAAAGGAATGCATTGGAGACACATTATTTGATGAAAATGAAAGATTCTATTCAGATTACTCATTTTTAACTTCAATCTTACCAAACTTGAATACATTTATAGGTGTTGAAAACGCATTATATGCCAAAAGAAACAGGGACGACCCCATTAACCTGACTTCACTTAATCAGGAAGACCACGGCGATCCGTTCTTGAGCTATGCAACTGCATATAGGGATGTGTTGAATGTTGTCAATGATCTTTATTTCAAGGGCCATGAGGAGAAATACAAGCTGCTGAAGGATGAGATGGCATATACATTCTTTGACTATTACTATAAGGTATTCGGCCCTAATTTCTTACATAGTAAAGACGATAATTGGAGAGGAATTGTTTTCGAGATTATGCAGAAGATTTCCTATGAATTCAACATGGATTATCTGTCATTTTTTCAGAAAAGGGAAATCAAGGCATTTCAGCAAAACAATATCAAAAAATTGACCAAGTTCATAAAGTTAAGGGTAAATTACAAAAAGACCATACGTGTCTTCAAAAGCAGATGGAGATTCAAGACATTCATCTACTTCAGGTATTACAACAGAAAGCCAATCAATGACAAGCAGGTCATGTTTGCGAGCTTTTTAGGTAAGTTCTATTCAGACAGTCCTAAGTATCTCTATGAATACCTGTACAATACATATGGTGATGAGCTGGATTACGTATGGGTGATAAACGACAAGAATGTTGAGATTCCAGGAAACCCTAAGAAGGTTAAGAGGTTCTCACTTGCATACTATAAGGAATTGGCAAGGTCAAAGTACTGGGTTATTAATGGCCGTCAGGCTTCAAGATTGCATAAGAGGGACTCCCAGAAAATCATCTCAACATGGCATGGAACTCCCCTTAAGAAACTTGGTCTTGACATAGGAAATGTTCACACAAGAGATCCTAATATTAAAAAGTCTTATATTAAAGTGGCCAAGGAGTGGGATTATCTCATTTCACCAAACAGATACACTACCAAGGTCTTGCGCAGTGCTTTTGCATATGATGGTGAAATGCTTGAAACCGGTTATCCTCGTAATGATATTTTATATAATGCAACACCTGAACAGGTTCAAAAAATCAAGGATGAGTTGAATTTGCCTTCAGATAAGAAAATTGTCCTGTATGCTCCTACATGGAGGGATGATGAGTATTTTGATGCCGGTAAAATGCATTTCAACTTGAAGCTTGAATTGGATAAGTTGCAGGAAGCAATTGGCGATGAGTATATAGTTCTTGTCAGGACCCATTATTTTGTTGCAGATAAGCTTGACTTGTCTCCGTATGAGGGTTTTGCATATGATGTTTGCAGATATGATGACATTGCAGAATTGTACCTGATCAGTGACATATTGATAACTGACTATTCAAGCGTATTCTTTGATTATGCAAATCTCAGAAGGCCAATATTGTACTACACATATGATTTGGACAAATATGAAAATGTATTGAGAGGATTTTACATAGACATCCACTCAGAAGTTCCAGGTCCTTTGCTTAAAACAACCGAGGAAGTAATTGATGCGATAGTGAATATTGAAGACTTGAAAGAGGAATATGCAGAGAAATATGATGCGTTTTATGAAAGGTTCTGCAGCTTTGAGGATGGAAACGCTTCCAAAAGAATTGATGAAGCAATAAGGAAATAGGTGTAATATGGTAAAGATTTCTGTTATAATGCCTGTATTCAATGTGGAAAACTACATTGAGGAAACACTTTGTTCACTTCTCAATCAAACAATGATTGATGATATAGAAGTGATTATGGTTGATGATGGCTCAACAGACAATTCTAGATTTATCATAGATGAGTATGCAAGTAAATACGATAATTTCCATGCTTATCATAAGGAAAATGAGGGTCAGGGAATTGCCCGTAATTATGGTTTGAATTTCGCTAAAGGTGAATATATTCATTTTATGGACTCTGACGATTACATTCCTCCTAAGGCTTATGAAAACCTATACAAGTTCAATCATGACAATGACTTTATTGTTGGAAACATCCTGAAATTCGGCGAGTTTAATATTTGGGAAAACGTATTGTTTAAAAAGGCATTCATTGATTTTAACGGCAGTGTCAGATCTTTTAGATTGGATGAGTATCCTAACATGTTATGGGACACCATAACCTGCAACAAATTGTTCAAGAAGGAATTTTTGGATAAATTCAATATTCGTTTTATCAATAAAAATACTTACTATGAGGACTTATTGTTCTCATTTGAAGCATATATCAATGCGGAATCCATCGGATTTTCTCAAAACATCTTTTATTTCTGGAGGCTAAGAAAGGACAAATCATCAATTACACAAAAGAATGATGATGTCAGGAATTTCACAGACCGTATGGGCATCTTGAAAATTTACAATTCAATGATGTTGGAGTATGCCTTGGATAATAGGCTAAAATATGTGGTTTATGATAAATGGCTGAAACATGATTTGAAAACCTCCCTTAAAAAGATTCGAAATTATCCTGGCATGCATTACATTGACTTGATGGATGGTGTGGCCGAGATTTTGGATTTCATTCCGAACCAATTGAGGGATAACCTTAATAGCTATTTGAAGATATTATATGAAATGGTGGACAATAGGGACATCACTGCATTGCTGTCATTTGCACATTTGGAAGATGAATTCAAGTTCAATCCACAAATGGAACTGGACATAGGCGAAAATTATCTTGACTTGATTGATTACAATTTCATGGGCGATGATGAGGAGTATGACGCTTTTGTAAGTGGAGTTTATAATGATGATGAAAACTTATTCATTGAGTTCACTGAGAAATTTTCCATTTTGCCTAAAAAATATCCTCATGAAATTATCGTTTCTTTGATTAATAAAAATAGAGAGTTCCCACTTAACTTACATAATAACATGTTTTCAATTCCATTAAATTTAATCAAGGATTTGGATCACTCAAAAGTCAAAGTCACATATAGGTCAAAAGATTTTAATAGGGAATTTCTTTTAAAAAATTATAATAGAAAATCAATAAGATATGCTAATTACGACATTGACCTTGGAATTGGAATAAACAACATATTGTATCTTGACATCAGGAAAAAGACACAAAATCAAATTGTTGTGGAAAACATCACACTTGAGGAGGGAATGTTCACATTCTATTGCAGGTCCATTAATGAGATAAATAATGTCATCCTTACAAACTTCGTCACATACAATGAGACAGCTTTTCCTGTGAACTACTATTCAGATTCTGGAAGTTTCTATTTCACAATCCCTTATGATGAATTTACAAGATACGTGATAAGAAAATATGAGCTGAATTCACCTCAGTCATTCAATTCAATCAAGCTCGATAGAGAATTCAAGTTCGAAAATGGAAACTCAATTGTGAGATTCAAGAATAAGAGAAATAAGATTTATATCTCAAATAAACCGAACAAATCCTCAATCATCAACATTAAGAACTTGATGGACGTGAATGAAAGGTTAGTTAATGAGAATAATAGGCTTTTAGAAACTAATAAAAGGTTAGCCAAAAAAATAGAAGATTACAAATCCCGTAAAGCCGTAAAATTGGTAGATGACATAAAAAATATTGGAAAACGGTGATTTTTTGACAAAGATTTCAATCATCATACCAGTCTATAACACCGCAAGCTACCTGGACGAATGCCTTAAGAGTGTTTTAGGCCAGACTTTTCAAGACATTGAGATTATATGTGTAAATGACGGATCAACCGACAACTCACTTGAAATTCTTGAAAAATATCCTGTTAAAATAATCAATCAGGAAAACCAGGGCCAATCAGCTTCACGAAACAATGCATTGAAAGAGGCTACAGGGGAATATATTCTATTTTTGGATTCAGATGATTATCTTGAGGAAAATACATTAATGGAACTTTATGAAATCATGGAATCAAAATCCCTTGACCTGCTGATTTTTAAAATAATAGATTTTGACAACGAAACAAGGGAATTGTCCAAGTATTCCTATTTTGAAATGGATTTGCTCAAAGACCGTGTCGGGGATGATGTGTTTTGTTACTCTGATGTGAAGGACCTGCTTTTTAGAATCTCAGTGACCGCACCGGGAAAGCTTTATCGCAGGGACTTGATTGAAGATATAAGATTCAACGAGGGATTGATATTTGAGGACAATGCGTTTTTCATGGAAATGTTTATTAAAACCAAAAGGGTGTACTTTAAGGATAAGTATTATTATTTCAGACGCATTCATAAGGATTCAACAATACAGTCCAATTTTGAAAAGTTCAGCAACGTGATTCCAATCTACAATATAATAAATGACATCATCATAAAATCCGGTGAATATGATGAGGTCAAGCATAAGCTTTTCAATCGCCAATGCAGGGACATATTCTTAAGGTTCTCTCAGGTTCCGGAGGAATTGAAGGCCGATTTCTTTGATGAGATAAAACGTGATTTTGAAAATAAAATGGAAAGGTATGAGAACGACGGCTCTTTGGACTTGGCCAACAAGAGGAGCCGTGAGATATTTTTCAGTGCAATAAATTCAAAAACTCATGAGGAATTTGAGTTGTCCATTGAAATATTTGATTTGAAAAGGGAAATCAACAAGCTTCAAAAGGAAAACAATAAACTTGCTAAAAAAATTCCAAAATCAACCAATCCCCTAAAAAAGCTTTTTAAACATTAAAATAAAATATGTAATTATGCAAAAACAATGCGATGAATTAGTTATTTCACTTTTATTTCCACCATCAGATAACGTTTCAGGAATAACAGTGGCTAAAAGGATAATTGAAAATAACCGGTTGGTTGATGTATTGCATGCAGATGCTGATTTTAAGAGCAATGACTTTAGCGATTATGTAAGCCAATTCATTAGAAATGAGATAGTAATAGACATGAATTGTGAGCCTGACTGGTGGGAATGCATATCAAAATTCATCAAAAAGGGAATCAGTGCCATTAAGAAGGATTATGATAAGATTTACTCAAGATCATGGATGATGTCCAATCATTTTCTGGCCTGTGAGTACAAGTTTGTGAATGAATCCACTTTTTGGACCGCAGAATTCTCCGATCCACTAATTTTTGACTTGTCAAATAAAGAAAAGACATATAAGCAGATGATTGTTGACGATAAATCATACATTGATGGGCTTAACAGTAAGATTGCCAAGTTGGATGGCGACTTTCCACTAATCGAGTATGACTCATCAGCATATTTCATAGCGGAATATCTTGTCTATCTGTTTGCTGACAATATAATTTTCACAAATGAAAATCAAAGAAGGATAATGCTTGAACAGTTTCCTGTTGATGTTTCAAGCCATGTTTTGTCCAAAAGCGAGGTTAAGGCTCATCCTACATTGCCTGAGGAATACTATCAAATTAAAAAATCCAAGTTAAAATTGAATGATGAATACATTAACGTTGCTTATTTTGGAGGGGACTACTATGGCAAGCGTCATTTTGAAGGGCTGTTTTATTCCATTGAATCACTTAACCATAAACATAAGGATAAAATCAGGTTATACATATTCATCAAGGACAACAAGTTGATTAAAAGGTTAATCTCCACATTGGATGCGAAAGAGAATATAAAGATTAGAAAGCCGTTGCCTTACTTGGAGTTTCTAAATTCAACAACAAGATTCGATGTCTTGGTTGTAAATGATGTAGACACCAAGGGCAATTTTCCGGTCAACCCATATTTGCCATCAAAACTGTCTGATTATCTTGGATCTTCAACAGATATCTGGGCCATTTGTGAAGATGGAAGCACACTATCTGAAAGTGATGTCAGATACAAGTCATGCATTTCAGATTATGAAAGCTCCTGTGAGGTGCTGGTTCAGATTCTTGAAGAAAACGGCCATGGCGATGAGGGCTACTCATTCAGTGACGATTACTATCAAAAGAGGCTAACCAGTTTAAATGAGCTTTTTGAAAACGAGTTCAGGAAAAATCAAAAGTTGAAAAGACAATTAAAAGAAAAGCCAAATAAAAGGTTTAAGCTATTCTAGTGATATTATGGTTGAGATATCAGTAATCATTCCGGTTTATAACGTGGAGGACTATCTGGGACAATGCCTGGACAGCATCTGCAATCAGACATTTGAGGACATTGAGATAATCTGTGTCAATGACGGTTCAAAAGACAATTCCCTTGAGATACTGGAGGAATATGCAGGCAATGACAACAGGATATCAATAGTCAACCAGCATAATCAGGGACTTGCCGCAACTCGTAACAGCGGATTGAAACATGCAAGCGGAGAATATGTTTATTTCATTGATTCTGACGATTATCTGGAATTGGATGCTCTTGAAAGGTTATACTGCAATATAAAATCAAATGATTCAGACATGGCACTGTTCAAGTTCAAGACATTTGACGACTTCCAGAATGTTCACAAGAGGGGAGTAGAATTCAAGATCGACAAGATTTTCGGAGACATTGACTATGACAACTTCGCCTTCACGTATAGGGATGTCAAAAGGCATGTTATGAATTCCGCATTTTCAGCCTGTCTTAAGTTATACCGGAGAGAATTCATCAAGGATGTTTCATTTCCTGTAGGTTTGAATTTTGAGGACGTTCCTGTCCATGTGAAGCTGATGATTGAGGCGGAAAGATTATCATTTGTTCCCGAATTTTTCTACAATTACCGGTCAAATCCCGATTCAATTTTAAATTCTTCCGCCAATGGATTTGACATATTCAAGGTAATCGATATGGTTGAGGACTATTTACGTGAAACTGGCCATTACGATGAGCTGGAAAACGAGTTTGTCTTTTTTAAAATAGCACAGATACTCTTATACCTAAAAAGCGAAAGGTCCGATGAATACTTTAGAAAGGCAAAGGAAGAGTTTGAAAAAATCACCATCAAGGATAAAAAGACAATCAAAAAGTATGCCGTTAAAGGATACAAACTTGTTTTAAGCTCAGATAATTATTCAAATTATGAAATAAAAAATAAAAAATCTAAAAAAAGAAATAAAAAATCAAAATCTTTCAGCAAGAAAGTTTCTGATTCAATTAAAAAAATTTTAAAATAACTATTTTTTGAATTCTTTAGGTATGCACAGAACGCTGGTATCGGATAGGAGTGACCATGGTGATTCTCTTAAAATCTTAAATTCATATCCCAAATCTAAATTGGCAATCCATGGAATAATTTCAGCAAAATCCTTCATCCTATGATAGATGCTTATGGTTAGGATAGGTTTTTGTGTAATTATTGTATTTTTCGCACCTTCCAATAAATCCAATTCTGCACCTTCGACATCAACGATAATGAATCCAACATTCAAGTTATTTTCTTTAACGAATGTGTCAATTTTAGCTTCATCAACTTTAAGTTCAACGTCATATTCTCTGAAATCTGCATCACTGGTAATTCCCTGCACGTTCTGACCAGCTAAATATAAACTTCTTGTTCCATCAATGTTGCCTAATGATTTTTTTACAGGAACGATATTTTTTATATCGTTATCATTTATATTTTTATTTAACAATTCATATGACTCATCAAATGGTTCAAAAGCATATACATTAGCATTAGTTAATTTGGATAATGGTAAAGATGTATCTCCAGTGAAAGCCCCTGCATCAATAATGTCCTTGTCTTTTAAATAGTCCAAACTGGTTTCATCTAAAGAAAAACCAATGAATGGATGTAGATTGTAACCTCCACTGAATTTAAATCCTGCAATATTGTTTCCTTCAATATTGTTTTTTCTAAATTCTGTAAATTCCTTTTGAATTTCAAGTTCCTCTTCAGTGTAAAATGTGTCTTTTCTGATGAAATTTACAAAGAGACTTCTTAAAAAGAGATATTTATAAAAATATTTTTCCTTTGAGTCTAAATTTTTGGTGACTTCTTTTAGTTTGTCTTCAAAGTTTTCATCGAAGTAAAAATCCATTTGGCCCTTGTCACAAAAGTAACTAAATCTTTCGTAATCATTATCATATTTTTCTCTTAAGGTCATATTGGCTTTGGATTCTGCAAGTTTTAATTCTTTTTTTCGTTTTCGTAAATCTTTTTTGAGCTTTTTGTTCTTTTTTTTAAGTTTCTTATTATTTTTTGATAACGATTTGTTTCTCTCTTTATAATGCATATAAGATTTACTTTTTGACAATATTTTTTCTTTTAAATTCAATGATCTCCCTTCTATTAATTTAATTTAAATTTTTTTTTAAATATTTCAAAAATAACTCAATAACTTGAATTTACTCTATTGTAATTCGTAGTATTTTTGATTAATGTAGAATTTATTGAGTTATGAAGTTTTTTTAGATATTTAAATAAGATTATTATTATTTCATATATATTAATGTATTGTTTGGTATCATTATTGTATTAAACTATGAGTTTATTTATAATAAGAGCGTTGTATTTTTTAATTAAGGATTTTATTGTGTTTAAATAATAATATTTGAAATTATGATTATTTTCTATAATACTAAATAGTATCATGTATATATCATCTAATGGCAAATCGATTAGAGTATATAGATTTATTAAAAGTTTTTTCAATTTTGGCGATAATTACTATTCATGCATTTATGGTATGGAAATCTGCTGAAATCTTAAATGGAGTAGTTATTTACTCATTTTGTGAAATAGTAAGATTTGGGGTCCCGGTTTTCATCATGGTCAGTGGTGCATTATTGTTGAATAGGGAAATTGAGATAGTTGATTTTTTTAAAAAGAAAGTTAATCGTATTGTTGTTCCTTTTATATTTTATTATTTTCTAACAGCTTTTATAATAGTTATATTATTAAATAGTACTAATTATCAAGTTGAGAATGTTTTAGCGTTTAGATGGTATTTTTGGATGATTTTGGGTGTTTATTTAAGTATACCTGTAATTAATAAATATGTTCAAAATTCTTCATTTAATGAATTGAGGTATTTTATAGCAATATTTGTTTTTGCGTCAATATTTTACCAAATCACATATTATTTCAAAATAGAACAATATCTTTATTTAACACTGTTCCTGTCTCCATTGGGATACCTTATTTTAGGATATTACTTATCTAAAAAAGATTTTGCCATGAGTGCAAATAAAATTGTTGTGCTGGCATTGATTATTTTTATTGTATCGACTGCTATAAAGATATGGGGTCATCAATTTCATTTTGGGACAATCACAAAGGATTTTGTAGCCAATACATCTCCAATTTTATCCTCCTGGGTGGATGTAAGCATTTTTGAGATAATGCAAGCTTCATCATTCTTCCTATTGTGTAAATATATTTATGAATCAGATGCAATTCCATTTAGACAGATTAAAAACGTATTACAAACTAATTTGATTTCAAAATTCGTATTATCCGTAAGCAGATCAAGTTATGGAATGTATTTAATAAATTTAATTCCAACTTTCATGTTTTATCATTACGTTCAACCTATGGATTTCACTGGAACACAGATATGCCTATTAATTATAGGATTGTCACTTGCTACATTTTTCAGTACTTGGATTATTGTTGCAATTTTGGGTAAAATTCCTTATATCAAGAATCTGTCAGGATATTATTAAAATTAATATGTAATCTAGTTTTAACAATCTTGATTATATAACATTTTTAATTTTATTTTATACATGTTCTAATAATAATAAATAAATATCTTGATTTATAAACATAAATTTAGGTAGAATTTTATTTCTACTTAAATATAGTTATAACTATTTGGTGTTTTAAATGAATAAAAAGATAGGTTTAATATTAGCTTTAGTATTAGTAGCTTTCTTAGTTATGGGTACTGCAAGCGCTGGTTTATTTGACTTTTTAGGAGGGGACAACGCAAACAATGCAACCAACAACGATGAAAACACATTCATTGTAGGTTTTGATGCTGAATTCCCACCATACGGATATAAGGACGACAGTGGAAACTACACTGGTTTCGACTTAGACTTAGCAAAAGAGGTATGTGACAGAAACAATTGGACATTTGTAGCTCAACCTATTGATTGGGATGCAAAAGATGCTGAAATCGACTCTGGTTCCATCGATTGTATTTGGAACGGATTCACTATTGACGGTAGGGAAAACGATTACACCTGGTCTGACCCTTACTTTGATAACAAACAAGTATTCATTGTAAAATCAGATTCCGGAATCAGCAAAATTGATGACTTAAAAGGAAAAACTGTTGAAACACAAAAAGATTCCTCAGCATTAGCTGCTCTTCAAGGGGACAACAAAACTATCGCTGATACTTTTGGAACTTTAACTGAAGTAGCTGACTATAACACTGCATTCATGGACTTAGAATCCGGTGCATGTGACGCTATTGCTATGGATATTGGTGTTGGAGAATACGACATCAAAAACAAAGATAATCCAGACAATTTCAAAGTATTAGATCAGTACATTACTACTGAAAAATACGGTATTGGATTCAAAAAAGGAAATGACGCATTAAAAGACCAAGTACAAGACACTTTAAATGAAATGTTTAAAGATGGTACTGTTACTAAAATCGCTGAAAAATACGGTATTTCCGAAGATGCTTTAATCCAACCATAAACATATTTTAAGTTAAGAGGGGAGAATTAGTTATATGATTTTAAGTAATGTAATTTCACAATTGCTTGGAGGTATGATTACTTCCATTGAGATATTTTTACTTACATTATTATTCTCTCTTCCTCTTGGTTTACTTGTAGCTGGAGGAAGAATGAGTAAATTTGGGCCGCTCAGGTGGCTAATGAAGATTTATATCTCAATCATGAGAGGAACACCGTTAATGCTTCAGTTGATCATTGTTTTCTTTGCACCATATTATGTATTCGGCATGAGTCTTTCTGCGGATTATCGTTTCATCGCTGTAATTATAGCGTTTACAATAAACTATGCAGCATACTTTGCAGAAATCTATCGTGGTGGTATCGAATCAATCAATAGTGGACAATATGAAGCTGCACAAGTTCTTGGTTATTCCAAAATCGAGACATTTTTCATAATCATCATGCCTCAAGTGTTTAAGGTAATTCTTCCTTCTGTAACTAATGAAGTTATAACACTCGTAAAGGACACTTCACTTTCATTTGTTATTGCTATACCTGAAATGTTCACCGTTGCAAAACAGATTGCAGCTGCGGACGCATCAATTGCGGCTTTGCTTGTTGCAGGTATATTTTATTATTTATTCAATATTATCGTTGCATTTGTTATGGAATATCTTGAAAAAAGAATGGATTATTATGAATAGGGGGAAATATTATGAGTTTGCTTGAAATTAAAAATTTAAAGAAGAGTTTCGGTGATAATGTAGTCTTGAAAGATATTTCTCTCAGCGTTGAAAAGGGCGAAGTTCTTGCAATTATCGGACCGTCAGGTTCTGGTAAGTCAACATTGCTCAGATGCATTACAGATTTGGAAACCGAAGACAGTGGAGATATCAATTTTGACGGAACCTTTGGATTAGTGTTCCAAAACTTTAACTTATTCCCACATCACTCTGTAATGAAAAACATTACAAATGCACCATTAAGAGTTCAAAAAAGAGATAAAACAGAAGTATTCCAACATGCAAGAGACTTGCTTAGGAAAATGGGTCTTGAAGATAAGGAAGACGCTTACCCCTGCGAATTGTCCGGGGGTCAGCAGCAACGGGTATCCATTGCAAGAGCACTTGCGATGAATCCTGACATATTGTTCTTTGACGAACCAACTTCAGCATTGGATCCTGAATTGACCGGTGAGATTCTCACCGTAATAAAGGAATTGGCTGCAGAACACATGACCATGGTGATTGTAACTCACGAGATGACCTTTGCACGTAATGTGGCTGACACAATCATATTCATGGATGATGGTGTTATTGTAGAGCAAGGTTCACCTGAAGAGGTATTCTCATCTGATAATCAAAGAATGAAGGAATTTTTGGGAAAATTCTACGATTAAATAATTTTATTTAATCTTTTTAACTATTTTTTTTATAATTATATCCTCTTTGTTTTTTTATTTTTAGTTATCTTTAAGACATTATGATAAATATGTAATTCCATTAAGGGTTTATGTATACAAATTAATCATATTTTCATTAATTCATTAGTTTATCTGATGTATTTATCTTTTTAAATTTAAATACTATAATCCACATATTAAATTATGATTATATTTTTTTAAATTAAATTATGTGTGAAGTTGTAATGAAAACAAGAGTCAGCGTTATTATTCCGGTTTATAATGTGCAAGAATTTCTAAATGAATGCATTGATTCCGTTTTAGCACAAAGCATAATAGATAAAGAATTAACTGAGGGTTATGAGAGAAATCTTCAAATCATTTTAGTTGATGATGGATCTACTGATGATAGTGGTAAAATAGCTAAGGAATATGCGAATTCTTATGATTATGTTGATTACGTATATGAAGATAATCAGGGTTTGGGACATGCCAGAAACTATGGATGTGAATTCGCTGAAGGGGATTATATTATTTTCCTAGATTCGGATGACATTGTTCCTCCTAAAGCTTATGAGAGGATGTATGACTCAGCAGTTAAGAATGATGTGGATTTTACAATTGGGAATGTGACTAGGTTCAATTCCAAAAATACATCACGTATAAAAATACATCTTACTGCGTTTTCAGGTACAAAGGAAGTCACACATATTACAGAAAGTCCAGAACTCTTTTACGATACTACTGCATGGAATAAATTAATTAAAAAAAGCTTTTGGGATAAGCACGATTTCAAATTCCCTGAAGGAATACTATATGAAGATATACCAGTTAGTATGCCAATGCATTACTTGGCTGACAAGGTATCCATAATCTATGAAACATGTTACCTATGGAGGATTCGTGAGGGAATGTCCAAATCAATCACACAAACAACTGATGATACAAAAAACCTAAAGGATAGGCTTTCTGTATTGAAGATGGTTGATGATTTTTATAATGAAAATGTTAATGAAAAGGAGTTACATCTCACAAAAACTATTAAATGGTTAAATATCGACTTGAAAATGTATATTGACACTCTTGTTAAACAGACTGAGGATGAGTCAATTCCGTTTAGAAATCTATTAATTGATTATATTAATAAAAACATCGATTTAAATGATTTAAACTACGTGAATGAAATTGACAAGTTAAAATATGAGTATTTATTGAATGATGAATTTGACAAGCTTGTTAAATTAATTAATTTTGAAAAAAAAGAATTAAAGTTCACGGAAGTTTATTCAAATGGACCTCATATGGTAATCGATGTAGATGAGGATGTTTTTGGAACTTCTCCTTTTATCATAGACCAGTATATTAAAGAAGATTATAAAAGGAATAATATTCAAAAGGTTGCATTGAAGAAAAATGAACTGGTTGTAAAGGCATATACTATCATTCCAGGTCTTGAAATTAAGGATTTTAATGAAAGGGACTATTCATTTAACTTAGTGAACAGCGATTCTCATAAGAAACTTCCACTTGAGTTTGATAATGTCAAATCTAAAAATTTACCATCAGAATTTAATATACGATATGGAAATAAATTATCTTATGACTCAGCTAGTTTTCAGGTTCATGTTCCATATTCCAAACTTATTGATAATCCTGAGTTTGCCGGTGAAAATAGGATTGAAGTTAATTTCAAACAGGATGATGTAGTTTATAATTATTTTTTATCAAAACCGAAAAAAAGAGTTATTGCATCAAGTAACTTAAAAGCAAGAATATATGAAAATACATACTTTTCCATTGTATATGATGAATTTAAGGAATTAATTCTAAATATTAATCCTATTAAATACTGCTATGATGAGGTCATTATTGAAGATGGGCAACTTTGCATTAACAGTCCTGTGCATAATGGGGATCTGTTTTTATGTTATGATGATGATTTGATAAATGATGCATATAAGGTTCCTCTTGATTATAATGAGAAAAAGCAAGAATATTTCATTGATTTGGAAAAAATAAGTAATATTCCGGGTCAAATTAGATATGAAAATGACGAGCCTATTGTGTATAAGGATAAAAAGCAATTGTATTTAAATTCAAGTGATGGCCAAATTATTATAAATGCATTGAGAGACTATCATTTGGACATTCAAAGAGTTGATAATCTTTCTTTGATTACAAAGATATCTAGCAATAATCAAACAGTTAATATGGACGTCAATTTATATTCAATCAAAGAACTTGATAATCTGAATTCAGCAGTTTTATACTTGAAGGATAAGATTAACTTTGAAGATGTACCTATTTCTTCTGCTAATTTAAAGGAGAATAAAATTAACTTCAATTTTAATTTTGCAAATGAAAATATCCTTAAAAACCTTTATCAGGGAGTTCATGATTTATATGTAAAATATGAAATTGATGGAATTGTTTTTTCAACACCAATATACCTATTGGATATGTTTAATCATGAATACTCTGAAGATTCATACGATTATAAACTGTACCGTAGTGGAAAAAGCACATTAAGGATAAGGTCAACTCGTAAATGGCCTGAAAATGAAAATACTCCAATCAAAAGAAAAGAAATTTCAAAAACAAAATATGAATTGTTTAGAAAATTGCCTATTAATCCAAAACGCGTCATGTTCGAATCGATGTGGGGAAAACAATTTAGTTGCAATCCAAGATATCTTTATGAGTACATTAATGAAAATTATCCTGATTATGAATGCATTTGGTCATTTGTTGATGAACATAAGGGCATAACAGGAAATGCTAAACGAGTTAGAAAACATTCTTTGAAGTATTATTACTATTTAGCAACTTCTAAATTTTTCTGTGACAATGTAAATTTTAGTAATGAATTCATAAAAAGAGATGGGCAGGTTTATATTCAAACCATGCATGGGACTCCACTAAAAACTTTAGGTTTAGATGTAAAGCAGGATTTCAATTCTCAAGAAAGTAAAAAAGAATTTATTGATCGTTGCAGTCGTTGGGATTATCTTTTGGTTCAAAGTGATTATGTAGCTGGACTTTCAAAAGGATGCTTTGATTATGATGGAGAAATATTGAAATCTGGATATCCAAGAAATGATATTCTTTATTCAAAAAATAATTCTGATGAAATAAATAAATTAAAGGAAAAATTAGGACTTCCATTGGATAAAAAAGTGATTCTTTATGCTCCGACATGGCGTATGAAAAATGGTTTTGATTTAATGTTAGATTTAAATTCATTTAAAAAATCATTATCTGACGAATATGTTTTGGTTTTAAGAATGCATCATTTAGCAAGCAATAAATTAAATCAGTTGGAAAATGATGAGTTTATTTTTGACTTATCTCAATACGGATCAATGGAAGAGCTGTATTTGGTTTCAGATATATTAATTACGGACTATTCCTCTGCAATGTTTGACTATGCTATTTTAGACAGGCCAATATTACTTTTCACCTATGATATGGAAGAGTATGCAAACAGCATCAGGGGAACATATTTCGATTTGGAGGAATATAATCCAGGACCTTTATTATATACCTCAAAGGATGTTGAAAATGCTATTATTAATATTGAGAGTATTGAAGAGAAGTATAAGGAAGATAGGCATAAATTCCAAGAGAAATTCAATCAATATGAGACTGGAAAATCTTCTGAGTTAATATTCAATGATGTCTTTAAAAATAATAAGGGTAATTCAGTTAAAGAATCTGTTAATAAAATTGTTTCAAAAATAGGCTATCATTTTATCAAGTAATTTTCTGTATTAACAGGAAATTTATTTATATTGGATGTTTTACTTAAATCAATGTTGTAATCTGAGGTCATGTTTGATTTTTTATTACTGTGAATGTTAAACAATAATAAAATTAAACCTTCTGCACGGGTTGCAAAAAATAAAAGTATCTCATTAAATTAATTTTTTAATAGCAAAAATGTATTTTTTTGTATATTATATGTATATTAATTGAACTTTTAACTGCATATCTACTTGACCAATTAATTTAACTATAATTTGATTTAACGTTCAACAATACTAAATAAATGTTAGAATGAAAAAGAAATTCAAATCGTCACGTTTTATTGCTTTTTTTTAAAAATTTAAATACTATTATTCACATAAATTAATGTAAAAATATTTTGATTAATTAATTGTTTTATGTGTGAATTTATAATGAAAACTAGAGTTAGTGTAATTATTCCAATTTATAATGTTCAAGAATTTTTAGAGGAATGTATTGAATCTGTTTTAGCACAAACACTAATTAATAAAAAATTAACTGATGGCTATGAGAGGAATCTTCAAGTCATATTAGTGGATGATGGATCTACTGATGCAAGTGGTGAAATTGCTAAAGGGTATGCAGATTCATTTGATTATGTTGATTACATATATGAAGAGAATCAAGGTTTGGGACATGCCAGAAACTATGGATGTGAATTCGCTGAAGGAGATTATATTGTTTTCTTGGATTCAGATGATTTGATTAGGCCTTACGCTTATGAAAGAATGTATGACCTTGCAGTCAAGAACGGTTCTAATATGGTTATTGGTGGCGTTTGGCGTTTTGATTCCAAAAATTATTGGGATTCAGATATTCATAAAATAGCTATGTCTGGAATAAAAGAAGTAACTCACATCACTGAAAGTCCAGAACTACTTTACGATACAACCGCATGGAATAAATTAATAAAGCATTCATTTTGGAAAAAACACGGATTCAAATATCCGGAAGGTATTTTATATGAAGATATACCTGTATCTTTTTTATTACATTATTATACTAATCATGTTTCTATAATTTATGAAAATTGTTATTTATGGAGGGTAAGAGAAAGCTCAAAATCTATTACTCAAAAAACTAAAGAAACGGTTAATTTAAAAGATAGAATTCATGTAATGAAGGTTGTTGATGATTTTTGTAAGGATAATGTCAATAATGAAAAGTTATTAAGCATGAAAATTTATAAATGGCTTTCAAAAGATTTGATGATTTTTATTAATAAATTAAATGCCACATCTGTTGAAACATCAGAAGAAATAATTAGTTTAATTTCTGATTATATCAAGGAAAATATAAATTTGAGTGATATTGACAAATTAAATGAAATAGATTGTCTAAAGTATAAATATTTATTAGAAAATAACTTAGAGAAATTAATATCCATAATTAATTTTCAAATGTATGAACTGCATAAAGCGGAGGGTTACTCAACTAATGACCATACCATTGTTAAAGTTGATGAAGAATTATTTGGTGAATCCGATTTATGCATAGATAAATTCATCAGAAATAAAAATCATTATATTAGGTACATTGACAAACTTTCAATAAATAAAAAACAGATAACTATTAACGGAGTTACAATTATTCCCGGTCTGAAAGACGATGATTTTAACGATAGGGATTATTCTTTTTATTTAGTTAATACTGAATCTCATAAAAAAATGCCATTAAAATATAAAAATGTACCTGCTTCGGATTTGACATACACTATCAGATATGGCAGTAATATTTCATATGATGCTGCAGGATATGAAGTTTATATTCCTTTATCAACAATTGCAGGCAATGAGGATTTCCTAGGTGAAAATAAGTTATTAGTATGTTTCAAACAGAAAGATGTTGTTTATAATTATTTTGCTAGACTTAGATGGGATTTGAAATCTAAGAAATCTAAAGCAAAATTATACAAAAATAATTATTTCAGTATTGATCATGATTTGAATAATGAAATTAT
>NZ_JAGAXX010000045.1 GCF_017940815.1 Methanobrevibacter sp. | reverse complement strand
AATCATATTTTACTATAAAATTTTCGTAATGAGAACCAAGAGGTGGAAAAATTTCGATAAAAAATAGGACATTATTGGTATCTCTTGTGTTAATGTTATTCCTTTTTGTGGGAGCTGTTAGTGCAACAGATTCAATAAATGTTTCAAATACAGAAGATTCAAATTTAATAGGTGATAATGTTGATACATTATCCATACAAAATAAATTAGAAATTTCTAACGAGGATTCTATCTCAGAAACTAATATAGTTAATTCTCATGATGATAATTTGGGAGATTATCCGAATGATGATGTTTTGAATGCTAATATCGATTCAAATTATGAGGATAATAATGAACAATTAACTTCCAATGGCGTTGAAGCAGATAATCTAAGTGCAACTAGTTCAAGTTCTGATAGTGTTCTTACTGTTAGTTCAAGTAAGGACATGGTTGGTGCTGCTAGTTCAAATCAATCAAGTACAAAATCTGCTACTCCAATATCTACAAAGTTAACAGTATCTGATACCCACTATGGAAAATCAGCTACTTATTTCAAAGTTACTTTAAAAGATAATTCCGGAAATCCTTTAACAAATCAAAAAATTTCTTTAAAAGTGAATAAGAAATCCTATTCAGCATATACCAATAACAAGGGTGTTGCAACTTTCAAAACAGATAGTTTAAAAGTTGGATCATATACTTTGGCATTGACTTATGGTGGAAGTTCAGGTTACTCTTCATCATCACTTTCCAAGAAAGTTAAAGTGTTATCCTCTGCAGTTGGAAGTGATTTAACTAAAACTTATAGAGAAGCATCTAGCTATAAGGTAACATTTTGGAAAGATAACTCAGTATTGTCAAATACTAAAGTTACTTTCAAGGTAAACGGTAAAACTTATACTAAAACAACTGATAGTAAAGGTGTTGCTAGTCTTAACATTAAATTGTCCGTAGGTAAATACACTGTTACTGCAACTAACCCTTATTCAAATGAAAAAGTTTCAAACAGTATTGTTGTCAAGAAAGAGGCAACCAGTGTTAAAGCAAAAAGTAAAACCTACGTCCACACCAACAAAAAAGGATCATTCACTGTAACCTTGAAATCAGCTAATGGCGATTTGCTTAAAAGTAAAAAAATTATCTTTAAGTATGATGATAAAAAAGTAACCAAAAAGACTAATAAGAATGGGAAAGCTACTCTGACTATTCCGGTTCTTTCTAAAGGTACTTATAAAATCAATTATGTTTATGATGGTAGTTCTAACTATTATGCAAAGTCAGGCAGTTCAAAGATTGTTGTCGCAGATGCAACAACAAAATTCACTTCATCACTCAAAGTGGTGAAATACAATGATGGTTCAAAATATAGTGTCAAATTAACTGATGCTAACGGTAAAGCATTACCAAACAAAAACGTTAAAATTACACTTGATGGAAACACTACCACTTATAAAACCACTAAAAATGGTAACGTTAAAATTCCATTAAAAAATTTAAAACCTGGAAACTATGTGGTGAAATATTCATATTTAAATAATGGACATAAAGACCATAGTTCTGGTTCAAACAGAGTTGTAGTTTTAAAATTAGAAGCTAAAATAAGTGCTGGCGACTTAACCATGAAAGCAAATGACGGTTCCGTTTATAAAGTAACTGTCAAAGATAACTCTGGAAAAGCTCTTAAAGGAGTGCTTGTAAAATCTACTATCGGTTCAAAATCTTACGTTTATGAAACTGATTCAAATGGTGTTGCTAAATTAAAAGTAACTAACGGTGTAGGATATTATTCAGTTAAAAGCTTTTTAGCAGATCCTATTTACAGGTCTAATGTGCTGTCCAAGCACATCACAGTTAAGGGAACAAAATTCATTGCTGAAAACAGCTATGTTTCCATCGGTAACGATGTATCCTATTCAGTCAAGTTAGTTAATGAAAAAGGTAATCCTGTCAGTGGTAAAAATGTTGTCTTCAATTTCAATGGAAAAACATTGAAAGGCACAACTAACTCTAATGGTATTGCTAAAGTTAGTTTGGGTGTTGTATCTAAAGGAACTCATACCATTAAATTTAGCCATGAATCCGCGGAGGGTTCTGCAAAAATATATGCGATAAATAAGGTATCTATTAAAAATATTTTAGCAGCAGCTAAAACTGTTAAAAGTTACATTTCTAAAAATGGAAAATTGCCTTCTACAGTTAAAATAGGTGATGTCTCAGTTAAAACCGCAGATTATTTATATATAGCTTCAAAAGCTATTATCAATTTGAAAGCAGGTAATAAAAAAGACATATCCTTTAAAATTTTAAATAATCCTACCAGTCCTAAAGACGCTACTGATTTGGGATACTTGAAAGATTATTTAAGTGTTGCAGAAAGTGTTGTTAAAACTGCAGACTCAAAAGGTAATTTGCCTAATTCCGTAAGTTCCAAAATCGGAACAATAGGTTATAAGGGTATTGTAAGTGCATTTTCAAAAGTATTGGTTTCCTATGGAAAAAATGATAAAATGCCATCTTACGTTGCAATCAAAGCATTATCCGGTTCATCCTCTGCAATATCAGGTGCGATGAATATGAAAAACACAGTTAAATCTTTAGCTGAATACTTAGCAGCTTCCAAAAACTGTGAAGTTAATAATGAAAAAATTAAAAACTTGGTTGCCAAGTTGACTAAAAGTTGCAAAACTGAAAAGGATAAAGCTTATGCAATTTTCAATTATGTAAGGGATACAATTGCTTATAGTTTCTATTATAACACCAAACATGGTGCTGTAGGTACTTTAAACGCTAAATCTGGAAATTGTGTGGATCAAGCACATTTAACTGTGGCTATGTTTAGGGCTGCAGGTTTGGCAACTAGATACGTTCATGCTGATTGTCGTTTTTCCAGTGGTCACACCTACGGGCATGTATTTGCTCAAGTATTGATTGGTGACACATGGACTGTTGCTGATACCACAAGTTCTAGAAACTCGTTAGGTAAGGTAGCTAATTGGAATACAAACTCATACTCCCTCAAGGGGTATTTCACAAGTATTGCATTTTAATTATCTACTTCTATTTTTTTTTTAAGGGAAAAATTGAATATTGAATCTTCAATTTAAAACTCTTATTTTTTAATTTCAAGCAATAATGGGATTTTATTTTAAATTTAAAATCCACAAATTAATTTATTTTAGTTATTTTTATTTTTAATATTTGCTT
>NZ_JAGAXX010000044.1 GCF_017940815.1 Methanobrevibacter sp. | reverse complement strand
TTATTTAAGTAATTTACTATTTTTTAACCATTTATTTTCAAATTAAAGAAAAATTAGAACGAATTTTTATCGAAGTGAAATTTCAAGTGTAAAAAAATAAAATTTGAAAGAAGCCTATAAAATTTTACAGACTCAAAAAAAGAAAAAAGAGAAATAGAGAAATTAATCTCTAAATCTATTTACCTATGTCTTCAAGAGCAGCACTGATTTGTGCCATAATTTGCTCGGTTTTGAAGTGTTGTTGGTTCATTGCACCAGATGGACATGCACCTACACAAGTACCACATCCTTTACATAATGCGGAGTTAATTTGTGCAAATTCTTTTCCACCTACACCAGTTGCGATACTAATAGCTGCATATGGGCATAATTCAACACATACTTGGCATGCTCCACAAACGGTTTCGTCGTTGGATGCAATAATAGGTTCGATTTCTACTTCTCCTTTAGCCATTGGGATAGCTGCTCTGGATGCTGCAGCTGAACCTTGTGCTACGGAGTCAGGAATATCTTTAGGACCTTGTGCTACACCAGCAATGTAAACACCGTCAGTTAAGGTGTCAACAGGTCTGAGTTTAGGGTGAGCTTCCATGTAGAATCCGTCAGCAGATCTGGAGAGACCTAAGGTTTGTCTGAGTTCGTCAGATCCTGCGGAGTGTTCGAGACCAACACTTAATACAACTAAGTCGTAAGTGTATTCAGTTACTTTACCGAGTAAAGTATCTTCTGCTCTGATAGTTAAGGTTAAGTCGTCGTTTTCGAAGATTTGTGCAGGTTTACCTCTGATAAATTCAATACCGTATTTTTCTTGAGATGTTTTGTAGAACTCTTCGTATCCTTTACCGAATGAACGGATATCCATGTAGTAACAGGTTACTTCGGTATCAGGTTCGTGGTCAATACATAATTGAGCGTTTTTCATGGAGTACATACAACATACTCTGGAACAGTATGGTTTACCGATTTGTTCATCTCTGGAACCGACACAGTGGATGAATGCTACACGTTTAGGTTCGATACCGTCGGAAGGTTTGATTACGTGACCACCGGTAGGTCCGGATGCGTTAATCATCCTTTCAATTTCCATAGCGGTAATTACGTTGGAGAAACGGCCGTAACCGTATTGGTAAATTCCGGATGGATCGAATGGGTCGTAACCGATTGCAGCAACAATAGTACCAACTTCTAATTCGATTTCGGTAGGTTGTTGGTTGTGGTCGATTGCGTCTGGTCCACATGCTTGTACACATAAGTTACATTCGATACAGTAATCTTTATCGATGGTTGCACATAATGGTACAGCTTGAGGGAATGGGATGTATGCAGCTTTTACCATACCTACACCTTCGTCGTAGTAGTTAGGTATTTCGATAGGACAAGCTTCTTGACATGCTCCACATCCAGTACATAAATCTTCATCTACGTATCTTGCTTTTTTCTCTACAGTTACTTTGAAGTTTCCGATGTATCCGTCAACTTCTTTAACTTCTGCGTAGGAAATTAATTCGATGTTTTCGTGTTTGTTACAGTCTACCATTTTAGGTGCTAAAATACACATTGAACAGTCGAGAGTTGGGAAAGTTTTATCTAATTGTCCCATACGTCCACCAATGGTTGGGTTTCTTTCTACCATGTAGGTTTTAAATCCCATGTCACCTAAATCTAATGCGGTTTGGATACCAGCTACTCCACCACCGATAACTAATGCTTTGTTGTCCACAGGCACTTTGGTAGCTTCTAATGGTTCGAGTAATCTAGCTTTAGCAACAGCCATACGAGTTAAGTCTTTAGCTTTTTCGGTTGCTTCTTCAGGTTGGTTCATGTGTACCCAGGAGTCTTGTTCTCTTAAGTTAGCAAATTCAAATAAGAACTTGTTTAATCCTGCTTCTTCTACACATCTACGGAAAGTAGGTTCGTGAAGACGAGGGGAACAAGCTGCTACAACAATTCTGTTTAAGTTTTTCTCTTTGATGTCTTCTTGGATCATTGCTTGACCAGGGTCAGAACACATGTATTTGTAGTCGGTTGCGTGAACAACGTTAGGTAAGGACTTAGCGTATTCAGCAACTTCAGGACAGTTTACAACTCCACCAACGTTTACACCACAGTGACAGACGTAAACACCAATCCTTAATTCTTCGTTATTATCTATTTTTTCTTCTGCCATATTAATTCACCTTGTACAAGTCGTGAAAAATATCTAATATATATAAAAAATTGCAATTTTAAAAACAAGTAGTAAAATTTTACATAGTATTAGATATATAAATGTAGTAAATACACATTTATAAAGGTTTCTATAAAATACTTGGAGTAAAGCTTATATATGATGAATGAAAATATCCCTAAAAATACAATTATTTACTTAATAAAGATTAATTATTGATTATAAACTAAAATAAAGAATAATCAACCTTTTTTCATAAATTAATAAATTTAGGTTAAATTAAATTATTAATTTTTTTGCTATATCAACATGATAATTAACGGAAGTGTAATCAAAGAGATTACAGTGTTGATTAATATGCAGTCAGAGGTCAATTCATAATCAAGTTTATAGGTTATCGCAAGTACCAAAGACAGCATCCCTGAAGGCATTGCAGCCTCTACAATTGAAACCGTATATTGAAGGTCCACCAGTCCCAACAAGTTAACAATTATAAATGCAAAGAATGGGAAAATGGCCAATTTCATGATTGAAGTGAAAATTACCATCATCTTGCTTCTTGAAAGTCCCTCCAAATTAATGGTAAGGCCTAATGAAAGCATTATCAATGGAATTGTGCCGTCTGCAAGATAACCGATGGTCTTGTCCAAAACAGGACCAATTGGAATAGAAAGCAAGTTAAATCCAATACCTAAAATAATCGCCCACAAAGGAGGAAACATCAAAATCTTTTTAACAGCTTTTTTAGGAGTTCCACCAAATTTTAAAACCAAAGCAAAGGATAAAATTATAAATATACACATTGTGGCGATGTCACAGAAGATTGCCCTTAAAAAACCTTCCTGACCAAATATTCCCAAATTAACAGGATAGCCCATAAAGGCGGTGTTTGCTATCATGACAGTGACCAGTACGCTCCAAAGCTTCTTGTCCTCATAACCCAGCTTCTTAAGAATTAGATATGAAACTATACCTGTTAAAAATGAGGACGCCAATATCACAAATGGCAAAATGCCCAGCTTAGGCATCAAGGACAAATCTGCACCATATAATGCAGAAAAAATCATGCAAGGCAATAGAATATTAATTACAATCTTATTTAAAGGATTAACATCCTTTTCAGATAAAAAATCGACGCGTTTTAGGACATAACCTAAAGCAATCATTATGATAATTGATAGAATTGTAATTTCTATTGCGTTCATGATACTAACATTAAATTTTAAAGTATATAAAATTAATTAATGAAAAAAATAGAGAAAATAAGAAAAAATAAAATTAGCTAACGATACCTTCGCTAGTAATTTTAAATACACATTCGCCTTCAGGCAAATGAGGAGAATCCACTAAACGTGCGATTCTTTTTCCGGCCAAACCTTTTTTAAGCCAGATTCTGTAAGTGGAAGCGTGTCCTAAAACGTGTCCACCGATAGCTTTTGTAGGGCTTCCGAAGAAGGAATCAGGTTTAGCTTGAACTTGGTTGGTTAGGAATACTGCAACATTGTAAGTGTTTGCAATTTGTTGAAGAGAGTGTAAATGTTGGTTCAACTTTTGTTGTCTTACAGCAAGAGATTCCCTTCCCACGTATTCAGCTCTGAAGTGAGCCATTAATGAATCGACAATGACCAATTTAACATTAGCTCCACTTTGGATAAGCTCATTGATTTTATCAACCATTAAGATTTGGTGAGATGAGTTGAATGCACGAGCTACATGAATTCTGCTTAATACCTGTTCGGTGTCCAATTCAAATCCTTCAGCGATTTGTCTTACTCTTTCCGGACGGAAAGTGTTTTCAGTATCTACAAATACACATTCACCATCAAGACCGCCGAGCTCTTCAGGTAATTGAACTGTAACAGCCAATTCATGGGAAATTTGACTTTTACCTGATCCGAATTCACCAAACACTTCAGTAATTGATTGGGTTTCAATACCTCCGCCAATTAAATCATTGAATTCTTGGCTTCCAACAGTGATGTGTCCTACATCTTTTCTTCTTTCATCAACTTCTAATGCAGTTTCAAAAGTAATGTTTTCTGCTCTACGGGCTGCTTCAATAACTTTTTCAGCAACCCCCTCACCGATTTCAGCTTTTACTGATAATTCCTTAGGAGTAGCGGTTGCTAATCTCATCATGTCAGCAAAACCTGCATCTTTTAATTTTTCTGCTGTTTTTTCTCCAACACCTGGTAAATCACTTAATTCGACCATAATAATCATTCCTTCATTCTATTTATTCTAGTAGTATTTTTTCAAAAATTTCTTAGGGTTTAACCTATTTGTTTCGTTATAATTATCAAAACTTACATTAGCAATAAATTCTATTGTAGTTCCTGTTAAGTCTTCGAGTTTATCTTCAATTCCATAACCATCTTCAAGAAGTGAAATAACTTCCTCTTTTTTCATTCCAATAAGCTCTTCAGCTAAATCATCGAAGAAAGTAGCTTGAATGGATCCAGTGTCATCTTCGACAGTGGTTGGAATCATAAGAGTGTATCTTGGCTCGTCAAATACATGTCCACAGTTGTCGCAAATATATTCGTCACTAGCTTCCTCAACACTCGCATTACAGTTAGGGCATTTCACAAGAATTGTTCTTTCAGTGCCCACTTCTTTGATTGTTGCGGTTATATGAACATTAGTGTCATCTTCCAATAAGGATTCTATTGATTTTGGAGCAAATATTGTTTCCATTAATTCATCAAATGAAGGTAATCTCTCTAGTTCACTTTCACTTGGTTTTAGAATGGTAGTTCCTCCAGATACATTAGCATCTATACGATTGGTTCTGTCATTGTATCTGAAACGAGGGTTTTGTAATTTGATTGCTTGTCCTAATTCAAATTCTTTATCAGCGTCATCATTCCAAAGCACAACAAGAATGGATCCAGTATCATCAGCGATTTCTACATTTCTTACTTTTCCTTCACCGTCATCTCTTTCGAATGTACGTGGCTCAAATACTTCAATGACCCTACCGATGATTATTTTATCGGATTCGTCTTCTTCAGCATCTTCAATACTGATGTAGTCATAAAGTGCTTTTTCTAATGTTTCTAATTTTGGAATAAACATTGCAGAGGCTTCTTCTTCAGATAATCTGATAATTCTTGATCCTCCACCAATATTTAAGTCAACATTATAATATCCTAATCTGGTTCTAGCATTTTCAATTCTGTATGCCTCACCGACGCTATAATCTCCTTTAGCTTTATCATTCCAGAAAGATAATCTTACTTTACCTGACTCATCGGCCAACATTGCTGAACGAACTTGGCCCACTTCACCATCATCTCTTTGGAATTCTCTAATATCCTCTAAGGACAATATTCTTCCAATAACATCGATTTCCACACCTTCATCATCCATCATCTCAACTTCCCCGATTGGAGTTGGGTGAAGGTCTGCCCTTAAAGAATCCAATTCGTCTAGTTGCTCAATAGGCAAGTTTTGAGGATTGATTGTTATTTGTGTATTGAAATTTGTGTTCATTGAATATTGACTTTGAGTGTATTCATCAAAGCGGACATCTCCTCCAATAATTTTAACAATGTCCCCCTTATTTAAAGGCAATGATGTGTCATTTCCCCAGACAGTCACTCTGATTTCACCTGTGGAATCTCTAACGTCAAAGTTTCTTAATTTTCCTTCGGTGTTATCAGTTTTTCTTCTGAAAATCTTAATATCTTGAAGTCTGGAAACAATTCCAATGATTGAAACATCTTTTTGTTCCCTCAAATCAGCGATTGGGGAGAACTCTTGAACGATTTCAGGAACGTCATAATCGCCTTTTACAATTCTGCCATCCCAGTGGGTTAATGTTATTTCATTTTCACCGTCACGGTTTGGTCTTTCACGTGCTTGAGCTTGAAGAATTTTAACTGTATCTCCATCTTCAAGTCCTAAATCACTGATCAACTCTGTGTTTTTATTCCATAAGGTATAAGAGATTTGTCCTGAACCGTCTTGGAGTTCAAGGGATGCAACCTGACCTTCTTTTCCATTCTTTTCATAGGTTCTGATTGTTGGAATTCTAACGATTCTAGCAATGAGATTGACTTTAGTGTCAGGCAATATATCTGCAATATTTGTAATGTTTTCTTCATAAACAGGGAATTTTGAAGGGTCTTCATCTAAATGCACAACAGTTGATCTTGGTCTTAAGTTGGCTTCCAAACCTGTGTATCCTTCTTTAATATCAACATCTTTAATCTGAATGATGTTTCCTTCATTAACATTCTTAAGAAGTTTTATGTTTTGAGTCCAGAAGACAGCCCTTATTTCACCGGTGTTATCCTTTAGCTCAACATTGCATACTTCTCCACTTTGACCTTTACGTGTTTTGAATGATCTTGGATTTGAAATTGAAACGACTCTTCCAGCAATGGTTGCTCCTCTACTTCCTTTTTCAAGTTCACTGATAGTTTTAAAATCAAAATCAGGACTATCAGTTATAGCTTCAGGTTCTTCAGTTACGAATTCTCCAACGACCATGTCCGCTAAACTATCATCTGTCATGAAAGGATTTTCAGATTCTTGTTGTCTGAATTTTTCCATTCTTTCCAAGAATTCCTCTTGGGAAATTTGGTCCCTAACTTTATCGTATTTTTCTTGAATTTCCGGAGCCATTCTAGAATCATCATTAATTTCTTCAGCATTATCTTCCTGTGAAGATTCAGGTTTATCAAAAATAGATGTGTCTATACCAACGTGATTTTGAACTACCATCTGTGCGGCACCAAAATCGTCAATGAAATCAACTTCATCATTTGCGGATTTCATTTTTTCTATTTCATCTAAAAACTCTTCTTCAGAAAGTTTATCTTTGACTTTTTCGTATAGTTGTAAAATTTCTTCTTGCATACCAAACCCCTCATAGAAAAGTTAATTATAATTTTATCATCAAAGTGTATATAAAGTATTAGAGAGAGCATTTGAAAAGTAATCTCAATACCTATTATAAAAAAATTTTAATATAAATATTGTCAAACTGCACACTTATGAAAATGCACAAAAATTAATATGCATTAGGATTTTTCTTCAATGCGGTTTTAATCATGATAGCTAAGTCCAAACCCATGTGCCAGTTTTCTACGTACTCAATATCATATTCTATACGTTTTTTAATTGAAGTGTCACCACGGCATCCATGAATTTGTGCCCAACCAGTCAAACCAGGTTTCACTTGGTGTTTAACCATATATTTAGGAATTGTTTCCTTGAATTGCTCTACAAAATATGGTCTTTCAGGCCTTGGACCGACAACACTCATGTCTCCTTTTAAAACATTGAAAAACTGAGGCAATTCATCAATACTGGTTCTTCTGATTAAATCCCCCACCCTTGTCTTTCTTGGATCGTCTTTTGTTGTCCATTCAGACTTCTCCTCACTAGGGTCTTGTACTTTCATACTACGGAATTTATACATCATGAATGTCTTACCATTATACCCCATTCTTTCCTGTTTAAAGATAATTGGACCTCTAGATGTCAATTTAATAGCAATAGCAGTGACAAGCATTATTGGTGATGTGATAATAATTGCTATAATCGCTATTATGTAATCAGAGGCATATTTTAAGAATTTATTAAATTCATCGTCAAGCGGTACATAACGAATATTGATAATAGGAATATCCTCAATCATGTCAACTGACGGTTGTGCCGGGAAATACCTAATATAGTCAGGTATGATTTCCGCTTTGATTCCTACCTTCTCACAGCTTTCTACTAATTCATTAATCTTATAATAGTATTTTAGTGGAATAGCTAAAACTACCCTATCATACCTATTTTTTTCAAGAATCTTATCTATATCCTTAAAAGACGCTATAATCCTGCTTCCTTCCATTTCCAATCCAACATGGTCAGATCTTCCCACAAATCCGCTGACAACAAAACCAAGATATGGATTGTCACGAATTCTGCGGGCGAATGTGAATGCCAAATCGTTATCTCCAACAATGAGAATATGCTTTAAGTTTCTATTATTCTTTCTCATTTTCATTAATGTGCTTCTTATGGAAAATCTTTCAATGATTCCTAAGAATGTGGCAATTACCGCTAGGAGAAAGAGCATTATCCTTGAAAAATTTGGTTGGTTGATAATAAATAAAATTGAAACCAATACAAAGAATGCAATGATATTTACCTTGATAATTTGAGTAGCTTCTGAAAATATATTTTTATAAGTTCTGCGTGGCTTATACAAACCAAATGCAAAATATAAAATCAAATAAACTGGAATGACAGCTAAAACTAAGAATAACAGATAACTTTGAAACCCTAAATGTCCTCCAAGAGGCCCGAATAAAGTGGTTTTAAATCTTAGCCATAGGGAACATAATAATGAGATGCTAATAACAAAAACATCTATTAAAACCAATAATATATTCAATGCTTTCTGATTTTCTTTTATCATGATAACTACCAAAAAATCCAGTATTACTATTATATATTATATTGTAGTTATTTAACTTTTTTTAAACAAATTCAAGAAAAGCTTTAATAAACATAAAAGGGCAATCCCAATATACACAACAATGTTCACGATGAAATTTGACTCCTTAGCATGGTGTTTATTATAATAAATATACATTGCACGATAAAATTCATATATTAACTTAGATTTCTGTTTCTTACTGCTTGCGCCCTTAAGGTGAGTTATTTTGGATTCGCCATAATAGACTATCTTCCATCCGGCCTTTTTAATACGGTAACACAGGTCAATGTCCTCTCCATACATGAAAAAAGTCTCATCAAGCAATCCTGCCTCATCCAACGCATCCTTTCGCATGAACATGAATGCCCCAGTCAAGCAATCAATCTCATAAATCTCATCGTCAGGCAGGTCTGTCAGGTTGTAATCGTCATCCTTGCTGTTGGTTGGAATGTGGAATAGCCTAAAAAATGAGTTTTTAACATTTGGAAAACTTCTTTTGCATGCCTTGTCAAGATCACCGTTTTCCAAAACAACCCTGCAGCCGCATGCTCCGACATCAGTGTGCCTTTCCATGTAGTCATGAATGTTTTCCAATGTATTTTCCCAGACAATTGTGTCTGAATTCAACAATAGCTGGTATTTTCCGGTTGCCAACCTTAGTGCCTGATTGTTTCCAGCGGCAAAACCGTTGTTTTCAGCTGAAGCTATGAATTTGACCTTATCTCCAAAATAATCTTGCAATCTGGATAAACTGTCGTCACTGGATGCATTATCCACCACATAAATCTCATATGAAAATGGATAATCATATTCCAGAATGGAATCGATGGTATTTTTTGTTAATTCAAATGTTTGATAATTTACAATTACAACAGAAAGGTCCATGAAACTCACTAAGTTATTTTTTTAAAAATTTAAGAGTGTTTATAATTAATTTGTATTCGATTTTAAAATAATTTTTTGTATTTTTGGTTTGGAATCCGACCTTGTCGATTTTGCCTCTTGTTGACAGCCCTTCCTTAACTCCGCCAAGATAAGTTGAACCAAACCCTTTTTTTACAAAGAACACATATTTTATGAAAAATCCTAAAAATAAAAATATAAAATTCACAATCTTCAAAGGTATCGGCAAATTCTTGTAAACAACCCAAACGTTATTACGGGCAGCCAATTTAACCTTGAATTCATTATATCTGCTTCCGCTTGTTGCACTTCCAATATGGTAAACAATAGCTTCGGGACACAGCAAATTCTTATAGCCATAGATTCTTGAGCGTATCGCCAAGTCAACGTCTTCCATATAAGCGAAAAAGTTATCGTCAAAAGCTCCAATCTCATCAAGTATTGATTTTTTATACATTGCCGCACCTGCACAGGCTGAAAATATCTCATTTACCTCCACATACTCGTTTGAATTGTGGTTTTCACCTGTCTTTTTAGTCCAGGCAAGCAAGTTGTACTCATCCCCAACATCGTCAATCAGTTCCTTATTGTCATATTGAAGCATTTTGGCTTGAACTGAAAAAATATTGTCATCTGAAGATATCAAATCGACCAACGCTTTAATTGAGCCTTTTTTTATTTCAGTGTCGTTGTTTAAAGAGAAGATATACTCGTTTTTTGCCTTTCTGATTCCCTGGTTGACAGCCGGTGAAAATCCTAGGTTTTCTGTGTTTTCAATTAATACGACCGGAAAATTGAAGCTGCCATTTTTGATGTAATCCCTGCTTCCATCAGTTGACCCGTTGTCAACTATTATGACTTCACCTATGAGTTGCGAATCATTATTTAAGGATTCGAAAAATGTCTTCAGGAATCTTTCCCCGTTGTAATTTGGCGTAACGACTGAAACTTTCATATTAATCAATTGAATTTTTTAATTTCATCCACATTTTATAATACCTTTTTGGATTCAGCAAGAATAACTTTATTTTCAATTTGAATTTGGAATCCCCTTCATATTTTGACAATTTGGTCAGAAGGTCCAAATCCTTCATTTTACCCATCACTTCATCAAAGTCGTATCCGTTGCTGAAAAAGAAATTCATGTTTCCAAAAATTGCCTTTGGAATTCTGGATGTTACTATTAGATTAGCAAGTTCAGGTTTATTATTCTTATTATAGAAATCGGCCAAATCTTCAAAGATTTTTATAACACCGAAACGCCTGTATTCAGTTGTTTTAATGGCAGATCCGGAGTGTTGAACATAGTAATATGTTATTTCATTATTAATTACGATTTCACGTCCATGAAACAATGCCCTATGGGCAAATTCAGTGTCTTCACCGTAAACAACACCCGGAGTGAATCTGATGTTATTATCCTTAATTATACTTGATTTATACATTAATTGGAAGAAATTGAATGTTATCTGCATGTTTAATTCTTTTTTGATGAAATCTTCCGTTGAGATGACCTCTTCAGAGTATGAATCCAATTGAGTCAGCTTGTCTCCATCCTTCTTGACATATAAAGTCAAGCTAAAATCGCTTTTTCCATTGTATAATGTTGATAAATGATTTGGAGTCACATAGTCATCGGCATCAATGAAAACCAGATATTCCCCTTCGGATGCATCGATTCCCACGTTTCTTGCAACGCTGACTCCAGAATTTTCCTGATGAATAACCTTATTTGGCACTGATGCATTTTCAAGGGTGCTTCTTATTATTCCCAAGCTGTTGTCGGTTGATCCGTCATCAATGACAATTATCTCATACCCATCAAAATCCTGATTAATTATTGAATTTAAAGTATTGCCTATATATTCTGATGCATTATAAACTGGAACAATAACACTAACATCAATATTATTCATAATCCCACCATTATTTTAAAAGAAAATCAACAACCCTCTTAGATGATTGACCATCTATTTCATCAAATTGTGTCTTGACAAATCCTGAAATTTTACTTTTATCAAAATCAGCATTCACAATGAGATCAATCAGCTCATCTGAAGTATAAACTATTGGACCTGGAACAGTGGTTTTGAAATCATAATAAAATCCACGTTCATTAGCCAAATAACTATCCAAATCATAAGTGAAAAATATAATTGGCCTGTTTAAAATTGCATATTCAATCATAATAGATGAATAATCAGTAATCAAAATGTCACTAATCAGCATCAGTTCCTGTTCGCTTTCAAAGTCACTGACATCAACATACTGTCCCCTTGAAGATATGTCATCCTGATAAAAATTTTTAATCTTTGGATGCAATCTTAAAGCCAACACGTACTCATCGGAAAAAACCTCATTAAATTTGTTCAGGTTCAAATAATCGAATACATTGTTGAATTTGGACTCGTCACGAAAAGTGGGTGCATAGAGAATTATTTTCTTATCCTGGGAAATGTTATACCTTTTCAAGAATCCCTCTTTTATCTTATCCAAATCATGATTTTCAAAATAATAATCCATACGTGGAAGTCCCAGTGCCTTGATTTTAGATTCAGGCATCTGGAATGCCTCGCTATAATACCCTTTAATTTTGTCTGAAGTCACAATAAGATAATCTGTGTTTTCTGAGATTTTTTTAAGGATATCCCTGCTTTCAATATCCACGGATCCTCCGAATTTTTTAGAAGCTCCTGGAGCGTGCCACAGCTGAACGATTGTATTTTCATCCTTAAAGTTCATGAATGCCAATGGAAAAAAGTTATCATTTAAAAAAATATATTTGGAACCGGCCAATTTCTTGAAACTTCCAAAGGATAGCTTATCCTTGTAAAAAAAATGGAATTTGTAGTCTCCTCTTTTCTCAAATTCCTTTTTGATATAATCCAAATTTCCCTTAAATGACTCTCTTGAATCAATAATAAAGGAAACGGATTTTTCATCTATTTTGGTGTGTTTGAATAGGTTAAATAATATTCCATACACCTTATGTTTAAAATATGACATCTTATCTAATGGAAAAATGCTAACATTCCAGGAATAGCTTCGATTATTGCTTGAAGACCTAAGATGAAAATCGCAAGCCCTCCAATGAAGTTGATGTACCTAGCGTATTTCATTGCAACTTTTGTTCCGAATGTACCTATAGCCAACCAGCAAACAACTGCAATTAAACTTAAGATAGCCAGTCCTAAAGGATTAACATGAGCTGCAACACCTTGAGCTGCCAAGATTAAGTTTTCTATGTTTCCAAAAACGATTAATGCTAAAAATGGTCTTATTTCCTGCATACTATTGTCCCCTAATAGATGTATACATTGCTTGAGCACCTAAAATGAGAATAGCTACCCCACCAATAAAATCAATGAAATCAACATAATCAATAAGAAGTTGAGTTCCAAAAGTTCCAATGATTAACCATAATGAAACACAAATAATACTCGCAATTGCTAATTTAATAGGATTTACACCTGCTACAACACCTTGAGAGGATAAAACCAAGTTTTCAATATTCCCAAAAATAATCAATCCCACAAAAGGCAAATATTGTCCCAACATCCAAATCACCATTTCCCTAAAAAAATTAAATTTTTTAACAATAATAATTATTAACTAATTATAATATATAAAACTATCTTAATAATTTATTTAATATGAATTTTCAATCTGAATAAAAAAATAAATAAAAGTGGAAAAAACGCATTAAAACTAAACAAAATGATAAAAAATAATAATAAAAATGAAATATTTTTAAAGAAGAGGTATATTTCAAGTGTAAAAACTACCTATTGGAATACATCTTCTCATAATATTCCTGATATTGTCCGCTTTTAACCTGATTGATCCAATCCTGATTGTCCAAGTACCATTGAATGGTTTCTTTAATTCCCACTTCAAAAGTGTATTTAGGAGACCAGCCCAATTCTTCCTGAATTTTAGTTGAATCAATAGCATAACGCCTATCATGACCTAAACGGTCAGTTACAAATTCAATTAGTGATTCATCCTTGCCGAGCTCTTCCAATATCAGTTTAACAATGTAGATATTTTCTTTTTCGTTATTGCCACCAATATTATAGACTTCGCCAAGCTTTCCCTCATGCAATACCAAGTCAATGGCATGGCAGTGGTCATACACATGCAACCAATCACGAATGTTCTTGCCGTCACCATAAATCGGCAGTTTCTTATCTTCCAAGGTATTTGAAATCATCAGCGGAATTAATTTTTCTGGAAATTGATAAGGCCCGTAATTGTTGGAACAGCGAGTGATATTTATTGGCAAATCAAAAGTTTCACCATATGCCCTTGTTATCAAATCTCCACCAGCTTTAGATGCAGAATAAGGACTGTTAGGTTGTAAAGGAGTAGTTTCTGTGAAATAGCCTGTCTTTCCCAATGTTCCGTAAACCTCATCGGTTGAAATTTGAATGTACTTGTCAACACCATATTCCTTTGCGGCGTTCAAAAGCACTTGAGTGCCCAAAACGTTTGATTTTATAAAGATTTCCGGGTCGGTTATGCTCCTGTCAACATGACTTTCAGCCGCAAAATTGATAACATAATCACATTTCTTAACCAAGTCGTCAACGACTTCCTTATCCCTGATGTCGCCTTTGACAAAGGAATAGTTATCCTTGTTTTCAATGTCTTTAAGGTTTTCCAAGTTTCCGCAATATGTTAAAGCGTCAAGATTAATTATATGATAATCTGAATACTTGTTAACCATATATCTAACGAAATTGCTTCCGATAAATCCTGCTCCACCTGTAACCAAAATATTTGTCATAATAATCACTAGTATTTAATTTGAGCTTCCTTAAATGATTTCCATTCCTTGTCCTTATCAGATAGGATTATCTCATCAATGCCTTCCAAAGGCCAATCAATAGCGATATCCTCATCATCCCACTTTATTCCGCTTTCATCCTCACCATGGTAGAATTCAGTGCATTTGTACAAGAATTCTGCTTCATCTGATAAAACCAAAAATCCATGGGCAAATTTTGGAGGAATGTACAATTGTTTCTTATTGTCTTCAGATAGGATTTCACCATACCATTTTCCATAAGTCGGTGAATCTCCTCTCAAATCCACACCAACATCAAAAACTGTTCCCTTAATTACACGAACCAGCTTTCCTTGAGGGTATTTTAACTGCAAGTGAAGACCCCTTAAAACTCCTTTTGATGATTTGGATTGATTATCCTGAACGAATTTTAAGTCATAGCCTGCATCCTTAAAATCATTTTCCTGAAAAGTTTCCATGAAATAACCCCTGTTGTCTTCAAAAACAGTGGGTTCCACAACGAACATGTCTTCTATTCCTGTTTGAGTGAATTTGAATTTTCCCATAATATCATCTTTTAGCTAATTTAAATAAATATTCTCCATAATCAGTCTTTTTAAGTTCTTCAGCTGTTTTCAATAGCTGTTCAGTTGAAATGTAACCTTTACGATATGCTATTTCCTCAAGACAAGCTATGTATAACCCTTGCCTTTTCTGAATGGTTTCAATGAAATTGGACGCTTCCAAAAGTCCTGCATGAGTTCCGGTATCAAGCCAGGCCATTCCACGACCTAACAGTTCCACCTTAAGTTTTCCGCGTTTCAAGTATTCCTCATTGACAGAAGTTATTTCAACTTCACCCCTATCTGACGGCTTAACGCTTTTAGCTATTTCCACAACGTCATTATCATAGAAATAAAGACCAGGAACTATGTAATTTGATTTTGGCTTTTCAGGTTTTTCCTCAATGGACAGCACATTCCAATCATCATCAAATTCAACAACCCCGAAAGCTTCAGGATTGTTTGTGTAATAACCGAAAATTACTGCACCATCTTCGAGATTGGTTGCTCTTTCAAGAATTTCGGTGAATCTGTGTCCATGGAAAATGTTATCTCCTAAAATTAAAGCAACATTCTCATCACCAATGAAATCCTCACCTATTATGAATGCCTCTGCAAGACCATTCGGATTTTCTTGAACCGCATATTCAAATTTAATCCCAAATGTGGATCCGTCACCAAGCAAATCTTGATACATCGGCAAATCTCTAGGAGTGGATATTATCAATATTTCCTTAATTCCAGAAAGCATTAAAACAGAAATAGGATAATAAATCATTGGTTTATCGTATAATGGCAATAATTGCTTTGAAACGGCTTTTGTTATAGGATACAAACGGGTACCTGAGCCACCAGCAAGAACAATACCTTTCATAATAATCACTTAAAGAAATATATTGTTTTTATAAATTATAAAATTAGTGATTATATGGGTGTTTAAAAAAAAAAGTGAGAGTTTAGATAAACTCCATAGTGTTTTT
Source organism: Methanobrevibacter sp. (assembly GCF_017940815.1). Taxonomy (GTDB): domain Archaea; phylum Methanobacteriota; class Methanobacteria; order Methanobacteriales; family Methanobacteriaceae; genus Methanocatella. The sequence continues at coordinate 439 of NZ_JAGAXX010000044.1, read as the reverse complement.
ATTTTTTTCCTTCTCAAAGGCACTATTAATGTTAACAACAATAAAGCAAGCAATGTTAACGGATTACCGGTTGCTTTGCTTTCAAGTGAAATGCTGATCTGGATTGCCTCCATTTGAGGATTTGCGTAGAAGTTTATCTGTATGATTGAACCACCCCACCCTTAAAGAGGGTGGGGATTCCTGAATTTTTTTTCATTTGATTGGTTAATTTTAATGTTTTTTCAGGCTATCCCCGTTGAACCAGCGGTTTAGTATATTAATTGCGGCGTTTATGTCTCTATCATGTGTTTTTCCGCAGTTTGTGTATGTCCATTTGCGTGTTTTGACTTTTAACTCTTTTTTTATGTGTCCGCAGTGGTGACATGTCCTGCTTGTGTTATGGCTTTTTACGAATTGTACACCTTCTGCTTCGGGTTTGTAGAGTAGGAATTTGTCTTTT
>NZ_JAGAXX010000043.1 GCF_017940815.1 Methanobrevibacter sp. | reverse complement strand
TTTAAATTAATTTAATATAAATAATAGTCAAATTACATCTTTTCAATCAGTATTTGTAAAAATAAAGAATAAAATTAAATTATTACTTTTGCACTTCCAAGTAATAAATAATACTAAAAGTAATACAAAAAAATTACCTCAAAAAAATACTTGAATTATAAATAAAATGAAATAAAATATTAATTATTATGCAACTTGTAGCTGATGTTGGAGGAATACCTGGTAAAGATTGTAACGGATTTTGTAAATACTGTTACTTCAGAAAGGTTAAAGGAATCAAAACATTTGGATGTGCACAATGCCTGCCCAATAAGATAGGATGTGAAAGATGCAGCAAAGGCGTTGCAGAATCACAAGGAAACTTCAAGGCACCATTTGAAGTGATGAATGAAGTTCAAACCTCATTAATGATGAACATGGGCAGAGGCGGAGACGTGAGTGCATACATCAGCGGCGGCGGAGACATAAGCTGTTATCCTTACCTTGAAACATTAACCGAAGGACTAAACCAATTTTCAATATCCTCCGTATTAGGTTATACCTGCGGAAAAGGCATAACTGACTCAGACATAGCTACAAGATTGATAAACAATGGGGTCAATGAGGTCTCATTCACTATTTTTTCATCAGACCCTAAACTCAGAAAGGAATGGGTTAAAGATCCAAATCCTCAAGAAGCCCTAAACGCCTGCAAGATATTCTGTGAAAGCATTGACTTGACAGGAGCTTCAGTAATAATTCCCGGAGTTAATGATGGAGATGTTTTAAGGGACACCTGCAATTCCCTAGAGGAATGGGGTGCAAAAGGAATGCTACTTATGAGATTTGCAAACACATTCAACGAGGGACTGATTTTAGGAAACGAACCTATTATCAAGGGGATTGAATCCCAACCTGTGGAGGATTTTGCAGAGCTCGTAAAACAAATCAACTCAGAGTACAAGTTTAGAGTCAGCGGGACACCTCTATGCGACCCTGAAACAGGAGGACCATTTGCAATTGCAAAGGATGAAAATGAAATATTCCTTCAGTTCATCAAGCCAATTACCGGTGAGGCAACAATAATCACCTCAAAAATAGCCGCACCATTCATTTCAAAAATATTCGATAAGATAGATAATGAAAACAATGTTAATATCGTTGCAGTTGAAAAGGAAATTGCCTGCCTCATTACAAAGGAAGATTTGGAAAAACTCGATTTAAGCGAAATTAAGGATTCAGTTATAATTCCTGGAAGATCATTTGTCCACCAGCTTGATGCCGAAAGAATCTTGAGTGCAGACGGTGTTGAAAGAGTGGTCGGTCGTGGCCCTGACACATTAACCGTTGATGGTGAGCTAAGCATAGACATGACTGATGAAAATGTCATTGAAAGAGAATTAGAAGATTTTAATGATTTGGTCGATGCAATTAACTTCTTTGGAATGAGAAGAATAATTTAAAAAAAAGGAATTAGTTAGAATCCTCAACAAGAGAACTCTCACTATTGATTTTTACTAATATATAATCATACATTTTTGATTTTTTAATCTCAGCAATTTCGGATAATTTTTTGCCGTCAATAACCACATCAGCAATTACATCCGCATAGGCATCATAATCCAATTTTACACGAACACCATCTAATTGAGAAGTTACTGGAGTTGGAGATATTACATGTTCAATCTCATGTACTTGATTTTCAATTGCATTTTTAACAACAATAGATGGTACTAACGGTGCATCAAGAGCCATTTCACGTTTCTTATCATTCAATATTTGTTCTATGGTTTCAACTAACTTATCAAGAGCGCGTATGTCCGGACCTCTTCTAAGCCTTCTTGGAATTCTTCCAAGACCACCAACATAAGCGTCAGCTCCCGGAAGTTCATTAACATCAATTTCTGGAGCACCAGTAACAATAACAGGAATATCTATGTCATCATATAAAAATGATTTTTCCTTAATACAATTTTCAAAACTGCCTAAAGCAAAAACAGCAATGTCATGTTCTTCAATCAATGCTTTTTCTTCTTCAGTGATGCCTGAAGTTCCTTTACCATCTCCACGAGCAAGACCGATCATATTGTCTTTTGCACCGAACTCGCGTAAATACTCAGAAATGTCACATGCTGCATGAGGCAAGTGATGCCTTGCAAGAGTTGGAGAAATAATAGCTATTTCAGAACCTGCCATAGGAGCAACAGATAATTTTGCCAATAATTCTTTAGACTTCTCTTCAATCTTATCAACATCCTCCAAAGGCACTGCCATATTCAATACCAGTTCCATTTGTTGAATATTGTCTTGAAGAATGAATCCTCCCAAATCTTCAATCAATTCCCTTATTTCTTCACTTTTGTGAACTCCGCCAGTAAATGTTAATGTTTCATACATTATTAACAACTCTCAAAAATGCAATTATATAATATTAATAATTTTAATTCATATCTTATATTAAATTTTCTAAAATACCATATCTCAATTCCGCTTTTTCAAAGGGGTTTTTTGAGACGCTATTGTGTGAAGGTATCTCAACTAGATTTTCGGTCTCCTTGACTTTATCATTTAAATAATCTGGATAGATGACATAATCATAATCATCAGAAACTATGTTGAATCCCATATCCAAAATAAGATTCTTTAAAAATTCGGAGTATACCTTAACGTTGACATTGCGATTAAAATCGGCATTCAGATATTTTTTGCATAATTCATAATCATCAAAAAATTCCAATATCTCCTCGTCTGACAACTCGTTTCCAGCCAATGCTGAAACCTGTTTTATGCTTTCAAAAATCTGTGTGGAAGTGTTTATTTTAATCGACAATGAGTTCATATTGACCTTACTTTCAGAAAGCAGTATTGCTAAATCCCCATCTTTCTTGTCGGGAAATTTATTTACAACATAATCAGTAATTCCTGCCAATTTTACAATCTCTTCACACATTGGTGTTGTGACAATTTTCATAATAATAATATTATATAGATTATTTAATATACATTACTTTGTTAATTGTTGAAGGTTAGTAATAATTAATAATATATATTAATGATGAATTAACTTTATATAATTAGATTCAATAATATTTTAGATATATCAAACCTAACAAAAGAAGTGTTTTTTTAATGAAAAGAGAATGTTTAACTATAATTGGTACTGCTCATGTATCCGAAGAAAGTGTAAATGAAGTAAAAGATGCCATTTATGAGCAACACCCTGAAGTAGTGGCAATTGAGCTTGATAGAGGAAGATACATCAAGTTGAAAAAGCAAATGATGGGCATTGAGGAAGATGAGGAAATATCAGTTACCAGAATCATCAAGGAAAATAAAGTAGGATTGTTCTTCACCAGCACACTGCTCGGATATTTCCAATCAAAGATTGGTGCCGACCTTGATGTTGCACCAGGTTCAGAAATGATTGGTGCCATTGAGGCAAGTGAAGACTTAGGAATCCCAATTGCATTGATTGACCGGGAAATCAACATCACATTACAAAGGGCATTGAATAAAATGGGATTCATCGAAAAGATGAAATTCGCTTACGGACTTTTAGCCTCAGTCATAGGAATAGGTGATGATGAGGAAGATATTGATGTGGAAGACCTGAAAAATCCCGACAATCTAGATGAACTAATGGAAATGTTCAAAGATGAGGCTCCAAGCGTTCACGAAGTTCTTGTGCATGAAAGGGACGCATACCTTGCGGGAAAAATCATGAACATTCCACAGGACCATGTCATTGCAGTTGTTGGAGCGGGACACAAACCCGGAATAGAAAGATATCTAGACGATCCCGAAACATTGCCAAACTTGAGAGAATTGGAAGTCATAGATGAGAAAAAGGGAATCCCTTGGGTTAAAATATTCCTTGCAATGATTCCAATATTGTTTGTTGTGATATTTTTTCTGGCATTTTTTAGCGGGATAAACATAACCTGGAACATATACGAGTTCATTGTCATCAGCATGATAATGGGATTCGTCGGGTCCATCCTTTCAGGGTCAAAACTTGTTTCCGCAATAGTTGGAGGGATTGTGGCTCCATTAACCATTATCCACCCATTGCTTGCGGCAGGATGGTTTTCAGGTTTGACCGAAGCAAAATTCAGAAAGGTCAGACAAAGTGACATTAAAAACTTAAGCAAAATAGAAAGCTTTAAGGATTTGTGGCATAACAACATATTTAGAATATTATTAGTTGTTATTGGAACTAATCTTGGAGTCAGCATAGCTACTCTTGTAATATTGCCATCAAAAGTTTTCATACCATTATTCATGAAAATCTTTGGGGGATAATAGGGTAAAATTTTAAATAATATATTGATAATATTATAATTACTATTAATTTTAATGGAAAAATTATCATGTATCTTATATTTCGATGCGACTGCGGTCGTGCATTATATGCAAAGGAGGGTGTTGCAACACGCAAATGCGTATGTGGAAAAACTTTGAAAGTGAAATCAAGAAGGATTTTCCAAAAAGTTGAAACAAGAGAGGAAGCATCACTTGCAGTCCAGGAAATGCAAGATAAGATATACAAAAACACTGGTTTCATGAAGGCCAGTGATTTATAATAGTTTTAATGGTCTGTTAGAAATGATTGGAACGACATTCGAAATAATTATAATTTTAATTTTGATAATATTTACCGGATACTTGTCAATGGCAGAACTTGCTGTTGTATCCGTTAGAAAAGCTAAAATGCAGAAATACTTAGAGGAAGGCAATAAGAATGCTCAAATTGTCATGGATTTATTAGAAGATCCTAACGAATTTTTATCCACTGTTCAAATTGGAATTTCTCTTATAGGAGTATTAACAGGGGCATTCGGTGGAGTAACATTAGCTGAACCTCTTTCCAAATACATATCTTTTTTACCATATAGCGAACCTATCAGCGTTGCTGTGGTCGTTATCATAACAACCTACCTAACATTAGTTGTGGGAGAAATTGTTCCGAAGGTTATTGCATTAAATGACCCTGAAAGAGTTTCCCTTAAAGTTGCAAAAAGCATGGTGGTTCTTTCAACAATATGCAAACCGGTCAGTTTCATTCTTGCTAAATCCAGCAGTTTTCTATTATGGTTAATGAGAATAGAAAACAGAAATGATGATATCGTTACTGAAGAGGAAATCGAATTGATGATTAAGGAAGGGCGTGAAGACGGAACAATCGAGCAAGAGGAAGAAGACATTATCAAAAGAGTTTTCAAGCTCGATGACCAAAAAGTCGAAAGTATAATGACCCCTCGTAATGAAATCATATGGATTGACCTTGAAGATGACAGAGACATCAATAAAGTAAAAATCATTGAGAGTAAAAGATCAATTTTCCCAATTGCTAGTGGAGAACTTGATGACTTTATTGGAGTTGTACAAGCAAAGGACATCCTTTCAGTAATGTTCAGTGACGATGAATTTGATATTCATAAAATCGTTAAGGAGCCATTAGTGGTTTCAGAACACTTGGAAACATTGGAATTACTTAAGGAATTCAAGGAAAACCAAGGATATGTTCACATGTCCCTTGTTGTTGACGAATTTGGAAGTGTTGAAGGTTTGATTACCTTAAACGACTTGCTTGAAGGTATTGTTGGAGACATACCTGGAATTGATGAGGAAGATGAACCTCAAGCTATCCAAAGGGATGACGGAACCTGGTTGATTGATGGAAGATACCCAATTGACAGGTTTAAGGAACTGTTTGAATTCAAGGAATCACTTCCTGACGAGGAAGAGGATGGATATACCACCCTTGCAGGATTCATACTCAGTTTAAGCGGCACAATTCCTGACGAAGAGGACAAGTATGAATGTGGAAGATTCATCTTTGAAATCGTTGACATTGACGGGCATCAAATTGATAAGGTTCTTGTAACTGACTTAGGACCTCAAGAAGAAATAATAGAGGAATAGACAATGGACGCTGGAATAATAATTCAAGTTGTTTTATTGCTTGTAGGATTTGTATTTTTAATAAAAGGATCAGACTTTTTTGTAGATGGTGCAAGCAGCATCGCATCAATTCTAAAAGTTCCAACAATTATTGTTGGATTGACCATTGTTGCTCTTGGAACTAGCGCTCCAGAAGCCGCAGTATCAATTACATCCTCATTAACCGGCAGTAATGCAATGGCTGTAAGTAATGTGATAGGAAGTAATTTGTTTAACATATTGATGGTAATCGGTATTGCAGCATTGCTCAGCGAATTGTTAATGGAAAAGAGCGTTTTGGAAAAGGATTTGCCGTTCCTTGTTGGAATAACCCTATTATGGGCAATATTCATCTTCATCGGAGGGGACATTAACAATATTGAGGGAATAATCTTACTTATAATAATGGTTGCATACATCGTTTACCTTGTCATTAACGCAAGAAAAAGCAAAGAGGGATCTGATGTTGAAAAACCTAAATTCTCACTTCCAAAAAGTATTCTATTGATTGTCGTTGGGCTTGTAGGAATTATTCTTGGTGGAGATTTAGTTGTTGACAGCGCTTCAGCTATAGCAATCGCTTTCGGAATGAGTGAAACATTAGTTGGTTTAACCATTGTTGCAATAGGCACATCTTTACCTGAACTTGTAACCTCAATCACTGCTTTAAAGAAAGGAGAAAACCAGTTAGTTATAGGTAATGTAATTGGATCAAATATATTCAATATTCTATTCGTACTGGGAGCAAGTAGTGCAATAAGTGCAATTCCAGTTGCCTCAAACATGATAATAGATGTCGTATTCATGATAGTTGTTACCATAATCTGCTTCATATTCGGTAAAACTCAAGACAAATACGATAAAAAAGAAGGAATTATTTTAATTGCGTTATTCATCGCATATATGATTTTCGCAATTATGAGAAATTAAATCTTTTAGCTCACAAGCCTTACAAACATTTGATGAAGTAGGCTCACCACACACTTCACATTCGTTAAGGTTTGTGACAATATCATTTTCAAATGTTAAAATTTTCTGAAAAGACTCCATCACATTATTTTTTACGCCAGGATATTGATCTTCACTAACATTCAAGAATTCCTTGATTTTAGCTCTAAGTGATAGATGAGAATAAGGGCACTCATCAAGGTGGATGTCGATATCATTCAATACCGCCCACATTCCAACCTCTTTTTCAGGAGTGTTCCATAATGGCTTAATTCTTGGAACCAATTTTGGATGAATCACATCAAGTTCAGGGCCAAACTTGGAGAATTTAATTGTATCTCCTCTTGCAAAGCTCATCAAAAAAGATTGAATTTCATCATCTAAGTTATGACCTGTAGCAATTTTAACCGCTCCAAGTTCATATGCAGTCTTATTTAAAATGTTTCTTCTAAAAACTCCGCATGGAATGCAAGCGCTTTTAAAATCAGAATATATGTCATCCAGTGCAAAACCTTCATCCTCCTTAAAGGATTTTTGAACCAATTTCACACCCAATTCCTTTGCATTGTTGACGGCTGAATCGATACCATGCTGCCTATAACCTTCAATGCCCTCATCAACACTAATTGCAACAAGGTCAAAGTCTAAAAACTTTTGATAATTTTTTAAAGCATGCAATGTAAGCACACTATCTTTACCACCAGACAATGCTACCGCTATCAATTCGCCTTCCTTGATTAACTCATAATCAGAAATCAAATTATTGATTCTTGTAAAAATCTTTTCGTTAAATTCGTCTTTGTTTAATTTGACCATTACTAAATTAATTTATAGAAAGTTAAATAAATAATTTTACCAGGTGAAAGAAATGATAACATGTGATTTTGCAATATTGCCTGTTGGAACAGAAACTACCGAATGTAAAGACTATGTAACCGCAGCAGTCCAATCCATCAAGGATTCCGGTTTGAACTACCAATTGACTGGAATGGGAACCCAAATTGAAGCTGAAAACTTGACTGAATTATACGAAGCGATAGCCAATGCCCAAGAGGCCATTTTTGAACTTGGAATCGGAAGAGTGTACACAGTTATAAAAGTAGACGATAGAAGAGATTTGAAAAACAGAACTTTAGACGCTAAAGTTGACACTGTAAACGAAATGTTAAAATAAAAAAAAGAAAGAGGTTATTCTACCTCTTCAGAAGCAGTTTTAACTGCTTCAATTACTAAATCTAAATCTTCTTTTGTTAAAGAAGGATGAACTGGAAGGGAAATTACATTGTCTGCTGCAAGTTCAGCATTCGGACAATCTCCTTCAATTCCTAAAGACCTATAAATAGGTTGATTATATAATGGAATAGGGTAATGGATTCCTGTTCCAACACCACAATCGTTAATGATGTCTACCCAATCATCACGATCTCCTTTTTCAACCCTAATTGTGTATTGGTGATATACATGTTTTGAATCATATGCACAATATGGAGTGATTACTCCATCAACATCCTTCAATCCTTCATTTAAGTAATTTGCATTTTCGATTCTCTTATTGTTGAATTCATCAATTTTATCTAATTGTGCAAGACCAATTGCCGCTGAAATATCTGTCATTCTAAAGTTATATCCTATTGCATCGTGATGATATCTCACGCTAGCACCATGAGCCCTGAATATTCTTGCTTGCTCTGCTAAGTCCTCATCGTCAGTTGTGATTATTCCACCTTCTGAAGTGGTCATGTTTTTGGTTGGGTAAAAACTGAAACAAGCCATGTCACCCATGCTTCCTACCTTTTTGCCGTTGCAGGTTGCACCGTGTGCTTGAGCAGCGTCTTCAATGACAATTAAACCATATTTTTCTGCAATTTCATTGATTTTATCCATATTTGCAGATTGACCATACAATTGTACAGGAAGAATAGCTTTTGTATTTTCGGTAATCAAATCTTCAATTGAATTTGGATCCATAGTGTAAGTTTTTAAGTCAATGTCTGCAAAAACAGGTATTGCACCAGTGTATACGATTGCATTTCCACTTGCAATAAAAGTGAACGGAGTGGTTATGACCTCATCTCCTTCCCCAATGCCACATGCAAGAAGTGCAGTGTGCAGTGCTGCAGTTCCTGAGTTGACAGCAATACCATATTTTGCTCCAACCCATTCAGCGAACTTTTGCTCAAATTCTGCAACTTTAGGACCTTGAGCAATCATTCCTGATTTTAAGACTTCAACTACATTTTCTATTTCTTCTTCTCCAATTATTGGTTTTGCAATAGGAACTTTAATATCTGACACAATTATCACCAATATGTTAATTATTATAATAATATTTAAATCTAATAATATTTAAAACATTACATATTACTAAAAAAAGAATTAAAAGTGAGAATTAATGGATGAATATAAAATAAAACATGTTGAAGAAGGTTTAACTAAAATTGAATTTCCAGAATATGAAAAAGTATCATCAGATGCACCAGTATTCTACAATCCCCATATGGAGATGAATAGAGACTTATCTATCCTTGCAATCCAAGTATTTCAAAAAGAGCAGGACCGTGAAATAAACATTTGCGACCTGTTTGGAGGAAGTGGAATACGAGGAGTAAGATACAAAAATGAGATTGATGGCATCGGAGAAGTTTCAATAAATGACATTAGCGAAACCGCAAACCATTATGAAAGACACAACATTGAATTAAACAATCTAAGTGATGTTGAGGTATACCAACACGACGCAAGCATGTTTTTAAGAATGAAACGTGGAGAATTTGATGTTATCGATATTGATCCATTTGGAACACCTTCACCATTCCTCGATTCAGCGGGATATTGTGCCCGTAGAAACTCACTTTTATGCGTTACCGCAACTGACACATCAGCATTGTGCGGCACATACAAGGAACCTTGCATCCGTAAGTATAACTCAAAACCTTACAAGAGCGAATATTGCCATGAGAATGGAATAAGAATTTTGGCAGGTTTTGTGGCACTCACCCTATCAAAGTATGCAAAATACATTGAGGTAAAAATGTCCCATAGTACTGAACATTATATGAGATTATACCTAGAAATTAAAAAAGGTTCAAAAAGGACTGATGAATCATTAAAAAATATAGGTTACATCAGCCATTGCAAACACTGTTTGCACAGACAAATCAGCAATGGCCTAGCAAGCCCTATTGAAGACGTTTGTCCTGTATGCGGTGAAAAGTTGATTCATGCAGGCCCACTATGGACAGGCAGCATTCAGGATAAAGATTTTATCCAAAAAATGATTGATGAGACAAACTACAAAAAAATCAACACTGAAAAAGATGCTTTAAAATTATTAAATAGTTGTTTAACAGAAGCAGATGCCCCAGCTACTTTTTATGATGTCCACAGCATCTGCAAAAATCTAAAAGTAAGTGCTCCAAAACTCGATTTAATATTTAAGGAATTGATTGATGAGGGATTCTTTGCAGTCAAAACACATTACAACCCAATTGGCATAAAAACAGATGCCGGAATTGATGATATTAAGAAAATCTTGATAAAATTACAAGAAACTATAAATTAAGTAAAAAATATTAATCAAACAGTTAGAGTATACAATTAATTACATACTATTCATAACTTAATTGGATTTATCAAGATATAATTGAAAATGATATAAAAATGTAAAGCCTATTTTAATAAAATAAAGAATATTGAATAAAATTTTTTAAAAAAAATTAAAAGTTTATATATAATAAAGATAAATTAATAAATAATATTAAGTTAATTCAATATTAACAATATTAAATTTTAAAGGGAGATAACTATGGTAAAAACTAAAGACAATGTTGTAAAATTAGACGATACTGACATCAACATTCTTAAAATCATTAACGAAGATGTAAGAACATCATACAGACAAATTTCTCGTAGTTTAGATGTTTCCGTTGGTACTGTACACAACCGTATAGACAAAATGGTCAAATCTGGAGTAATTAAAAAGTTCTCACCAGTTATTGATCATGAAAAATTAGGTTTTGTTTTAACTACCATCATTGGTGTTAGAGTAAAAGGTGGAAAACTCAAAAATTGGGAAGAAAAAACTTTCTTTAACAAAAACGTAGTTGGAATCTATGACGTTACTGGAGAATACGATGCATTCTTAATCGCTAAATTCAGAAACACTAACGAATTGAACGCATTTATTAAAGAATTGTTAAAAGACCCAATTATAGAAAGAACATACACCCAAACTGTATTGGATGTTATCAAAGAAGACATGGGATCTTCCAACATTTTATAAATTTAGAAGTAGTGAAACTACTTCAAAATTCTTTTTTTAAGGGAAAAATTGAATATTGAATCTTCAATTTAAAACTCTTATTTTTTAATTTCAAGCAATAATGGGATTTTATTTTAAATTTAAAATCCACAAATTAATTTATTTTAGTTATTTTTATTTTTAATATTTGCTT
>NZ_JAGAXX010000042.1 GCF_017940815.1 Methanobrevibacter sp. | reverse complement strand
TATCATCTGGCGGCGTCACCATCAGCACCTTCGACGCTGTAAGCAGCCAAGGGTGGTTTGCCTCGGGGATACGTTAGCTGCATCAATAGTAATACCACGAGCTTGTTCTTGTTCGTCGAAATCTAAGAATCTTTGATCCCCAGCAAGTTCTTCAGAAATCATTCCTGCACCTGCTAAAAGGTTATCAGATAAAGTGGTTTTACCGTGATCGATGTGAGCACAGATACCAATGTTTCTGATTTGTTCAGGTTCGTACATTAATTCTTTGATTTTTGCAATCATTTTGTCTCTTCTACTCAAAATAACCACCTAAATAAAACATTGAATATGATTAGTGTGCTGCTTTAGCAACTCTTTCTTTCTCTTCAGCTTTTTGTAAAGCGAAACTTCTTGAATCTTCTTCAGATGCAAGGATTAATTCTTCAGCTAAGCATTCAGCAACAGATTTTCTGTTTTTGAATGAAGATTGTAAAGTACCTCTGGTTAAGAATCCTAAGGATAAGTCAACTCTTCTTTGTGGAGAAATGTCAACTGCTACTTGGTATCCAATACCCCCGTATTTGATACGGGTAGTTTCTTCACGAGGTGCAGTGTTTTCAACTGCGGTTACTAAAACTTGAACTGGATTCTTTTTGGTTCTTTTATTGATAATTTCTAAAGCATCTCTTACGATGTTGTAAGCTTTGTTTTTCTTACCTGAGTTGAGATGGGTTCTCATGATTTTGTTCATTAATCTTTCAACAATAGATACTTTAGATTTTGCGAATTGTCTTTTTACATGTCTACCAGAAGTATGTGGAACTAAAGTTTCGTCTAAGCAGATATATTTTACTAAACCTAAGTCCTCAACTTTTACTTCATCGAGATCCCATTTATTGAATAATTTACTCATAAATATAACTCCTTATCTTACAGGTTTTTCGATTTTTCCACTTACCATTTCTGATAAAGCTACGTTATTCACTTTGGAAACTTTCCAACGAACCCCTGGAATATCTCCCATGGATCTTCCGGATGGTCCACCGATTCCTTCAATCATTACTTCATCGTGCTCATCGATAAAACCAATAGCTCCGTCACCTGGTGCGAAAGCAGTTAATTGTTTACCGTTTTTAATCAATTGAACACGTACACATTTACGAATAGCAGAGTTAGGTTGTTTTGCTTCTATCCCTACTTTTTCGATTACAATTCCTCTTGCTTGAGGAGCCCCTTCAAGAGGGTCAGCTTTAACGTCTAATCTTAAAGCTCTTCTTTTGTAATCTACATCTTTCCACTTAAAATTTTGTCTATTCTTTTTAAGTTTTTTTGCAGCAAAAAGTCCTGGCATATTTTTTCCTCGAATTTTTTGTTAAAAATGCATATCTATGAATCCACCGCTGCGATTTATACTAAAACCTATAGTACAATCTAAATTCAAAGATATAAATCAGTATAAATAATAATTAGACGATTTTACATCATCTAAAAGAAGATATCTTGATATGAAATTAAAAACAATGACAAAAAGCACACATAGTCATGTTATAAAAAAGTACAGATATCTTATGATAATTTATATACATACACCTTTATAAAGGTATTTGTTTTTGGCATGAAAAATAAAATAAAAAAAGTTTTTTGAAAAAAACAAATGAAAAAATAATAATAATTAAAATAGCTCGGAAGCTATTTTAAAATAATATTATCAATATTATGCTGTCTATCTACCAATAGTTTAGCTCTTTCAATATTGATTCCGTTCTTACCGATAGCGATACGTTTGTTGGTATTATCTGCTGTAACAATAGCTATTTTCTCGCCTGATTGCTTTTGTGAAATTTTAACAGATTGTAATTTTGCAGGAGATAACGCATTCTTAATGAATTGGATTGGATCATCATCTAATTCAATAATTTCAACACCCTTATCAACTGCCCTTTGAACTTTAGACACGGAACTACCACCTTTACCGATAGCTAGTCCCATATCACCGTTTTTAACGACAAAAGTTACTTTACCATGCTCATCATCGATAATGCAATCTTTAACCATTGCTCCAGTCATATTTTCGAAAAGAGCTATGTATCTAATTTCATTTGCACTAAATTTAATAGACACTTAAATCTACCTCAAATCGTCTAATATTGTAGAATCTCCTGGATCGTTTACGATTAATGTAGCAACAGTAAATGGTTTACCACAAACAGAACCCAAATCTACACTAGTTCCATCATATACGATGAATGGAATTTCGGAAAGATTTGCATAATATTCAACATCTTCAAGAATTTCTTTAGGAGCGTTAGCAGCAACAACTGCAAGTTGTCCTTTACCTAATTTTAAAGATTGAATTGATTTTTCAGAGCCTAATGTCACATCACCAGTGTCAACAGCAACCCTGATTCCTCTATCTACGTCCATCATCTAGCCTCCTATTCATTTTTATAATCCATTTTGACACCGACTGAACCGGTACCAAGAGGTATTGGTTGTCCAATAATAATATTTTCGATGATACCTGTTAAATCATCCACTTCTCCGCGAATACTTGCGTTGAGTAAATGTTTACCAGTTTCTTCAAAAGCTGCACGAGCTAAAACACTTGATTTTTCACCACTAATACCATGTCTACCAATGGATTTAACGTGACCCTCGGAAGTCATGATATCTGCAACTAACATAATGTGTCTTACGTCTACACTAAGACCTTGTTCAGAAAGGGTATTTTGAGCTTCGTTAATGATTGATTGACGAGCTGCCTCAATACCTAAAACTTCTCCGATTTCGTGAATGTTGTTGGTGGTTGTTCTAACATGGTCGATACCATCCATGTCAAGAATTTCCTTAAGGTTTGATCCTTCGGTATGTATGATCCATTCTCTATCATCTTTACGGATAATAACTTTACCGATACCTTTTATACCACTGATTTGTAAATCACGAACCTTATCAGCTAACAAACGGAGTTCACGGATTTCAAATTTAGATTCCGCCTTGTCGGATTTTGCAGAGGAGATGACAATTTCATCGCCGTTGATGACAGCTTTCTTGAAAGTCTTTTCAATGACTGCATCAATTTCTTCCCTGTCAAGCCTTTTCTCTTCAATTTTTTTGGAATCTAAAACCGCTTCAACTTCCATTGTACCATAATTCAAGTTGAAATCCTTGAGGATATCATTGATGGTACTTTTACCGATTTGGTTAGCTAAAGTTCTAACAAATTCTTCATCGTTACGTCTTTCTTCATCAAAATAAATATCCATAGTTGGAGTAGCGATATCTTTTCTTGCGTCAACGATCTCAATAAGCCTTGGAAGATCTAATGTTACGTTTAACTCTGTTACCCCTGCATAGTGAAAAGTACGCATGGTCATCTGAGTACCAGGTTCACCTACAGATTGTGCAGCTACTGTTCCAACAGCCTCGCCAGCTTCAACGTGAGCTCGGTCATAGGCCTGTTTAAGTTTCCTGATAAGTTTTTGCAATTCATCATCAGTCAAATCTTTGCTGATATAAGCTTTTGATAAATCTTCGATATAACTATCTGGGAAATCAATACCTAAGTTTTCTTCTTCATTGAGTTGAGCAATACATTCTCTTACTTTAGTTTCAATATCATCCATAGTTACACCTACTTACCTTCCATTCTTATTTCGTCAATAAGTTTATTTAAGTCAGCTGGTTTACCAAAGTCTGATTTTGCAGGATCTACTCCGTCTTCACCAAACATGGTTTGGATAACATTACCTTGGTTATCAGTAACAAGTCCTGAAGATTTAACTTGTAAATCTTGTAATGCATTTACGAGTCTTCTTTGCATGTAACCGGATTGTGCGGTACGAATCGCAGTATCTACAAGACCTTCTCTTCCTCCCATTGCGTGGAAGAAGAACTCAATAGGGTCAAGACCTGATTTGTAACTTGAGTGCACAAATCCTTTCGCTTTTGCCCCTAACTCACCTTTCTTGAAGTGAGGTAATGTACGGTTCAAGTATCCCCTTTCGATACGTCCACCCCTAACCGCTTGTTGTCCTACACAAGCAGTAATCTGAGTAAGGTTCAACATGGATGCCCTTGCACCGGTACGTGCCATTACTACGGAGTGGTTTTCAACTGCCATTACATGGTCATATGGGTCATCATCGGATTGTTTACCCATAGTAAGATAGTTTTCTGCAATACTACCGGACATGTCCCTAGCTTCCCCTAGAACTTGCATGATTTTCATCTCTAAAGTCTCTTCGAGACTTCTACCAGGTAAAGCTTGGAGATATCCTTCTTCATAAGACTCTACAAGTTTGTCTACTTCAGCCATTTTCTTATCTAAGTGCTCGTTAATACGGTCTTGAGCTTCTTCAGGAATTTCTTCATCATTCAATGAAGTGGTAATACCTGTTTTCATGATTCCACAGATAGCTAAGTCAGTGGAACGGTCTAAGAACTCTTTTGCTCTTCCAGGACCATATTCCTTAACGATTTTATCCAAGATTTTTCCTGAGAATGAACCGTATGCTGATTCATCAATTACACCTTGCACAAGAATACCGTTTTTAATAACAACATTAGCATCCTCAGCAGGGAAAACTGCAGGACATTTGGAAATCTCAGCACTGTAAGATAAATTCAAGTCATTAGGTAATAATAATGAGAACAATTCTTTACCAGTCCACATTTCGCCCTCATCCTTGAAGATATATGACTCTTCGCCGAATTCAGGGTCATCTTTCAATACCCATTGGCCTCCTTTCAAGGTGGGGAGTTTCAAGTGGGATTTTCTGATAATTTGTAAAGCTTGTTCTTCAGTAAATTCAACTCCATCACGAGTTAAAAGGTATGCTCCACTAATGTGGTCGTGAATAGCACCGATAATTGGTCCACCGAACCTTGGAGATAAAATGTGTTCTTGCACACGCATCAATGATTTAGCCTCAGCACGAGACTCATCGGTTTGGAACACGTGCATGTTCATTTCGTCTCCATCGAAATCTGCATTGTATGGAGGGCATACACATAAGTTTAATCTGAAAGTCTTGTATGGAAGTACTCTTACTTCGTGTGCCATCATACTCATTCTGTGAAGGGATGGCTGACGGTTGAATAAAACCATATCTCCATCTTTCAAGTGTCTTTCAATAATGAAACCAGGTTCTAACTGTTCAAGAATCAGTTCCTTGGTTTCTTCATTACGTACTCTGATTTTTCTTCCGTCCTTTCTGATTACATAGTTTGCACCAGGGTGAACATCCGGACCGTTTTCGATGTATTTAATCATTTCGTCCATGTTCCATTCGTTTACGTATACTGGCACAGTCACTTCTTTTGCAATCATTTCAGGCACCCCGACCTCGTTAATACTGATATTTGGGTCTGGCGAGATTACAGTACGTGCAGAGAAGTTTACACGTTTACCGGAAAGGTTGGATCTGAAACGACCTTCCTTACCTTTTAACCTTTGGGTTAAGGTTTTGAGAGGTCTTCCGGACCTGTGTCTTGCAGGTGGAACTCCACTTGCTTCATTATCAAAGTAAGTAGTAACGTGATATTGTAATAATTCCCATAAGTCTTCAACGATTAATTGAGGAGCACCAGCTTCCATGTTTTCAAGTAAACGTTGATTGATACGTAGGATATCAACAAGTTTGTGAGTTAAGTCATCTTCTGATCTTTCACCAGTATCTAAAGTAATAGATGGTCTTACAGTTACAGGAGGAACTGGTAAAACAGTTAATACTAACCATTCAGGTCTAGCCACTTTAGGGTTAACACCTAATACGAAAGAATCTTCATCAGTGATTCTTTCCAATCTTTCACGCACTTCAGAAGCGGTTAATTTATAGTCACCTTGACGGATTGTAACAGGTTTGTCTAAGCTGATAGCTTCTTGAGGCGCACCACAATGAGGACAGCAGTATTTAGGGTCAACTTCCTCATCGTCTTCAGGCATGGTTTTCAATTCCCTTTTAGCAACTTTATAAACTTCTTTTAATATATTGTTCAAGCTTTCACGGTTATCCATTGCGTCTTGGATTCTAGTGGTGAACTCTTCAATTTGTTCATTGTTTAAAAGAACACGTCCACAGTCATTACAGGTTGAACGTAAAATTTTATGAATAACATCACCAAAACCAATGTGGATAACTGGTCTAGCAAGTTCAATACTACCGAAATGTCCTTGACAATCTCCACCTCTGAAACCGCAAGTTCTGCAAACTAAACTTGGGTCGATAACACCTAAACGAGGATCCATTAAACCTTTTTCAATAGGGAACCCGTCATCCTCATAAGTATCAGGAGTTTCAACAGTCACAACAGACATAGCACGAATATCTTCAGGAGACATTAGCCCAAAGTTGATTTTTTCTATCTTTTTTATAAATCCTTTCAATGTATTGGCTCCTTTATAACTATAATTATGCTTTGTCTCCTAAAACTAATTTAGGGAAAATACATAAACTCTTAAGTTCGTCTAATAATAATTTAAATGCGTATGAAATTTCTACTGGATATGTTTCAACATCTCCACAGATTGGACAGTATTTCTTATTCTTGTTCTTGTCGAACACCGCTAACATACCACAGTTGTCACAGACAATTGCTTCATATTTATCTGATTCATCAAGAAGTCTTTCTTTTAAGGTCAATGCTGCACCGTGTGCAATGAGACAATCTCTTTCCATTTCTCCAAACCTTAAACCACCTTCACGTGCTCTACCTTCAGTAGGTTGACGTGTAAGCACTTGTACAGGACCTCTTGAACGAGCATAAACCTTATCAGTTGTCATGTGATGTAATTTTTGGTAATATGCAACACCTACGAAAATTTCAGCATCGATTCTTTCACCGGTTACACCGCTGTATAAAGATTCACATCCTGCGGATTCGAATCCGTTGTTGATGAGTTGCTGTTTGATTTCATCTTCAAGTGTTTGGTTGAACGGAGTTGCGTCAACACGTTCTCCTTCAAGACAACCTGCTTTACCTGCAACCATTTCCAATACTTGACCGATACTCATCCTGGAAGGAATCGCGTGAGGGTTAACTATTAAATCAGGCACGACACCGAATTCAGTGAACGGCACATCTTCAGGGGACAATATTAAACCGACAACCCCTTTCTGACCGTGTCTTGATGCGAATTTATCACCAAATTCAGGTTGTCTGGTATCCCTTACTCTGATTTTAGCTAATCTTGAACCTTCAACAGTTTCGGATAAGAGAACTGCATCAACGATACCTTTTTCACCGTGTCTTACAGTAACGGAAGTTTCTCTTCTTTTATCAGCAACAGTACCGAAACCGGTTTCCTCTAAGAATCTTGGAGGTGAAGTTTTACCGATTAATACATCTCCGGATTCCACATATGATTCAGGGTTGACAACACCGTCTTCATCTAGGTTTCTGTATGCTTCTTCAGACCTGTATCCTTTGATGTTTTTGTCAGGTACTTCAAATTTGTCTACTTGACCACCAGCATATCTTTTCTCTGAGGTATCATAAGCCCTGAAGAAGGAGGATCTTGCCAAACCTCTTTCAAGAGAACCCTTGTTGATAACCATTGCGTCTTCCATGTTATACCCTTCGTAAGACATTAAAGCTACAACAAAGTTTTGACCGGATGGTCTTAAATCATAATTGGTTGAATCGATAATACGTGTTTTAACAATAGGAGTTTGAGGATGGTGCAATAAGTGTGCCCTTGTATCGGTACGTAATGCATAGTTTGATACATATAATCCTAAAGCCTGTTTTGTCATACCCGCTTCCATTGTATTCCGTGGAGAGGAGTTGTGGTCAGAGAATGGAATAATACCTGCACAAATTCCAAGCATGGTAGCAGGGTCGATTTCTAAGTGAGTGTGGTCCTCATTTAAATCAGCTAAGCTCATAGCAATGTAGGAATTTTCCTCTTCTTCTGCATCGAGGTATTCAATGAGACCATTATTGATTAAATCATCCCATTTTAACTTGCCGTTAGCAACTTTATTTAAATGGTCTTCTTTTAAGAGAGGCATTCCCTCTTTAACAATGATTAATGGCCTTCTAGCTCTTCCAGGATCATTGAATATATAGATTTCATCATTATCTTCATAATAAGTGATGTTCATCTCATAAGAGATTTCCCCATTTCTTCTTTTTTCTCTCATTTCCTGAGTGAAGTTAACCGGGTCATCACAGTAACCTAAAAGTTCACCATTAATATAAATTTTAGTTTTATTTGGTTTTGGTTCAACGAAAATAGCTGGTGGTTCTTCAACAATTTCAATTTCACCATCATCTTCAGGAACATCTTCCAAATCATCTTCGACAGGTTTGATTTCATCTTCTTCAGGACTTTCTTCAACAGGTTCAATTTCAACCTCTTCAGAATCATCTTCAGCAGATTCAATCTCGCCAGCTTCTTCAATAGGTTCTGCTTCACTTTCAAAGACATCTTCTGGGAAATCTTCAGTATAGTATTCCCAACTTTTTCTAGGTTCTTCTTTAGCGAATTCTGCAGAAAATTCATCATCTTCTCTTTTTTCAGGAGTGTCGAAGAATTCTTCTATCTCATCAGCAAATTCATTTATTTTTGTTAATAAAGCTTCATCATCAGTTTTTCCTTTAAGGAATTCGATGTTTTCTTTAACTTCATTATAAGAAACTATTTCTTCAAAACCAAAGTAATAATAAGCTCTTTTTAATTTTGCATTAATTTTTTTAGCCAAACATCTCACCTCCTAGAAATCAAGTCAACATCCATAGTTTCAATTACATCAATAATTTCTTGTTCATCAGAACCTTCTGATATATTACATAATAAAGCTAAGTTCTTTACCAAACCACAATTTGGACCCTCTGGGGTTTCGTTCGGACAGATTTTACCAAATTGAGTTGGGTGCAAATCTCTTGCTTCGAAGTGAGGTTGACTTCTTGTTAATGGAGAAACTACACGTCTTAAATGAGATAGTGTACCCATATAACTAGTTCTGTCTAATAATTGGCTTACACCAGCTCTTCCACCAACCCAGTTTCCGGTAGCGATTGCATGTTTGATGTTTTCAGTTAAAACATCACTACGAACTGCTTGCTTAATGGAAAGTTCCTTACCACGAGAAAGGCTTCTTTCAAGTTGGTAACTCATATCCCTTGTTAAGTTTGTGAAAGCAACTCTGAACAAATCTTCCATCAAATCACCAGAGACTCTGAGTCTTTTGTTGGTATAGTGGTCCTTATCGTGAGGTTCTCTTTTTTGTTCGATAACTTCTAATAACATTTCAGTCATTTCTGCTAAGTAAATAGCTTTGTCATGACATCTTTCTTCCTCAGTACCCATATGAGGTAATAAGTAACGGTTCACAACATCCTTAGCACGTTTTAAACGATAATCTTTAGGCATGTTTTTAGCTACTCTGTTACCAATGTATTTAATAGCAGCAAGTTGCAAGTATTCTTTTCTTTCGTCTAAAGTCATTCCATCCATTTCTTTTTGGTCTAACTTTAATGATTCAGAAGATACTTGTAAATCATCCGCAATCATCATTTGGAAATTATTATCATCAGAAATAGCAGTAATAATTTCTTGATCAGTGGATAATCCAAGAGCTCTTAACAAGATAACTAATGGAATTTCCCCTGGAAGGTATGGGAATGAAATTCTCAAGAATACACCATTTTTACGAGGTTTTTTGTATTCTAATGTAATCCTTGCTCTGAAACCACTTTTAATAGAGGTAACAACAGCTTTTGCATGTCTGTCTTCAGGTTCATCAATACGCTCAAGAATAATTTTGTTTGGAGCGATTTCTTCCATTGTAACAACAGCCCTTTCAGAACCGTTCACAATGAAGTATCCTCCCAAATCTTGAGGGTCTTCATGCTTTTCAATTAATTCTTCTTCAGTGAGACCATTGAGATGGCAAATGTCAGATTTGAGCATAACAGGCAATTCACCTATGTATACTTCTTCTAATTCATTATCTTCTCCTTCTTCATTTAAAGCCATTTCAAGATACATGTCCGCTGAATAATTTAAATTTCTAAGTCTTGCTTCAGTTGGATCAATTTCACTACGGGAACCATCAGCTTCTTTATTTGAAGGTTTTTCAATACGTACTTTACCAGTTTTTAAAGTATATTTACCATCATCTAAAGTGATAGGTTCTGTGATATCAATGATATTTTGAATCCTATTGTTCACAAAATCATTGTATGACTTGATGTGGTGATCCACTAAATCATATTTGTCAAAAAATGCATCAACTAATTTCCAATTATTCTCTGTCATGGATATCCTCCAGCATTACGTAACGCAATAAAAATAATTAACTAAATAAAAATAAAATATTAGGTAGAACCTAATTCAACTAATTCATTTAATCATTATTCTTAATTTACTCCTAACTATCTCCATAAAGATAATTCCTCTCAAACTAAGTTCAATTTATTATAATGAATTTCTTAAAAAAACAAAAAAGACAGAAATTATACTATATTAAATTTCACAGCTCTAAAATTATATTAAAAACGATTAACCTTCTACAATCCTATAAGTGACAAATTCACCTGCGGTTTGACTTTCACGAGTTATTCTTAAAACATTTCCTGGCTCTGCACCTATAGCTTTCACAACGGGATCATCAGATTTTATTTTAGGAAGATCTTTAAAATCGTAATCAACATCACTAAATTCATCTGAAATCTCTTCTTCAGTCATGATTTCATGCTTTGGTACGAGCATATGGTCTTGAATATCAATTTTCAAATTTTTTCCTCCAGATAGAAAAGTTAAAATATAAAATTAGAAACAGGCCTGACGGGAATTGAACCCGCGGCCGCCTGGTTAAAAGCCAGGCGCTCTGCCAGACTGAGCTACAGGCCTATATGACATATATACTATTCAAGTTATGAGCGCCCTGGCCGGGATTTGAACCCGAGTCGCGGGCTCGACAGGCCCACATGATAGCCCCTACACCACCAGGGCATCCACCTAAATAGTAATTATACACTACAAATTAATTATAATTTTCATCATATATAAAGGTTTTGGAAAATTGTGATATTTCACAAAAATTACATATGATTTCAAATAATTAAATTTGAATCCCGCCTGCCGGACTTGAACCAGCAACATTTGGATCTACAGTCCAACGCTCTGCCAAATTGAGCTAAGGCGGGAAGATGGGTCCGCCCGGATTTGAACCGGAGTCTCAGGCTCCCAAAGCCCAAAGGATCGACCAAGCTACCCTACGGACCCACATACAAAATGCATGTAAGTAACATACTATTATTAGTATAATTTTAATAGTATATAAAGGTTTCCATAATTTAAAGAATTTTCAAAAAATTCGTACCGAAATACAAATTTAAAAGCCCCGGACGGGAATTGAACCCGCGACCACGAGATTACAAGTCTCGCGCTCTACCAGACTGAGCCACCGAGGCAAGTATGTTAAATTATAGAACAATGTAATTTATGTTAAAAGGTATTTAAATACTTTACTATAAATATAACAAATTTCAAAAAAATTTAAATAAAAAAAAATTTATAATTAATAATCATGATAAATACTAAAGAAAATCTACTTAATAAAATAGACCCAACCCTAAAAAATATAAGAGAAAAAAATGCATTAACACATTGCATAACCAATTCAGTTACAATCAACGACTGTGCAAATGCAGTTCTTGCAATTGGAGGATCACCATTTATGGCTGAAGATGCAGAAGAGCTAGAGGAAGTTGTAACAATTGCAGACGTTCTTGTAATAAACATTGGAAAATTAAGTAAAAATCAAATTGAATCAATGCACATAAGTTCAAGAACCGCAAATAAAACCAATACCCCAATCATATTAGACCCAGTTGGAGTCGGAGTGACTGAACTTAGAAACAAAACAACCATGGACCTGATTGAAAATTATAATATTACTGCAATTAGAGGAAACATAAGTGAAATCAAAGCGATTGCAAAATTAGCAGGAGTTCTAGAGGAAAGCAACACTGCAAAAGGAGTGGATGTCAACATTGATGACATAATCACTGAAGAAAACTTAAAAGCAAATGGAGATTTGATTTGTGAACTTGCAAAAAAATTGAACACAACAATATTAGCAAGCGGCCCAATAGATATCCTAAGTGATGGAACAACCACAGTAGCTATCGATAACGGTGATGACATGATGCCACTCATTACAGGCAGTGGATGTATGTTATCTTCAATTGTTGGAAGCTGTATCGGAGGATCAAACCCATTTGACGGCAGCCTTGTAGCAATATTGTCCATGAACATTGCTGGAGAACAAGCAAGAGCAAAAGTAGATGAAAGAGATGAAGGTACTGGTTCATTCAGGGCTTATTTAATTGACTACCTTTATAAAACTGACAGTGAAACATTAGTCAACAAAGCAAATATTAAGATATTATGAAAGATTTAGATTTATCATTATACCTCGTCACTGACAAAAGTGATGATGTAGAGAAATTTTTGAAAACAATAGAAGAAGGTATAAAAGGAGGAGTTACTGTTGTTCAAATTAGGGAAAAGACAGCAGAAACTTTAGATTTTTATAATCTGGCATTAAAAGTTAAGGAAATAACCACTAAATATAATGTCCCTCTAATCATTAATGACAGGGTTGATGTCGCACTTGCAATTGACGCAGATGGGGTTCATGTTGGCCAAACTGATATGCCATGTGACGTTACCCGAAGGTTAATTGGAGAAGACAAGATTTTAGGAGTTTCCGCATCAACAATAGAAGAAGCACAAAAAGCTGAAAATGATGGTGCAGATTACATTGGAACCGGAGCAGTTTTCCCAACTGCAACCAAGGACGATGCACCAAAAATTACAAAAAAAGATTTAAAAGATGTTGTGGATTCAATCAGCATTCCAGTTGTTGCCATTGGTGGAATTACAATAGACAATGCACATGAATTAAACAACACAGGAATTGCAGGATTATCAGTTGTGAGTGCAATAATGAGTGCCGAGAATCCTAAAAAAGCATCAGAAGAGCTATTAAATCTATTTAATAGCTAATCTTTACTATTTTTTAAAGCTTCAACAGCAGCCAATTTTTTACCGGCAAGCATGCTAATACAAGCTCCACCACCACTGCTTAAGTGACTCATATGGTCTTCTAAACCAAGTCCTGCAGTAGCAGCAGCAATATGTCCTCCACCAATAAGTGAAAAACCATTGGAATTTGCAATAGCATTAATTAAGTCTTCTGTACCCATTGCAAATTTAGGATCTTCAAATACACCAGCAGGCCCATTAGCGAAAATTGCCTTAGCATCCCTAATTTCCTTTGCATAATAATTAATAGTTTTAACTCCAATGTCAAAAATTGACTCATTTGGAATTTCTGTATAATCATAATCGACACGTTCACCGTTAATGTCACAAGCAACATCAATAGGATATTTTACCTTATCACCAAATCTATCAATCAATTCTTTAGATTTAGCAACCATGTCCTCATAACCCCTACTTGCAATAAATTCACGATTTACTTCACCAATATCAGCACCAGATGCCCATAAAACGATGTTTCCAACAATACCTGTTGTCAGAATGGAATCTGCAGTTCCGTTGCTTAAAACGTTTTCCATAACATCTATTGAATCGTCAGGTTTCATTCCTCCAAGCAAGAACACGCATGGATGTTCAACGTTGTCAAGTGCATCCTGAATTACAGTCAATTCTTTTTCCATCACTCTTCCAGCAGCGGAAGGAGTGTTGACAGTAAATCCAACTAAAGAAGCCTGAGACCTGTGGGCAGCTGCAAATGCATCATTCACATAGTAATCAATCAATGGAGTCAATTGAGTTACAAGGTGGGTTTTTGATTGCTCCAATGGAGTTCTTGAAAGAGTTTCTTCAGAAAAGAAACGTGCATTTTCCAGTAAAAGAATCTCATGAGGTTTTAAAGCTTTAATAGCTTCTTTTGCAGAATTTGAGAATAATGAATCAATATATTTTACCCTTAAATTTAAAATCTCTGAAAGAGCATCAGCATGTTGAGACAATGAAGTGAAATCCTTTTTACCTGGACGGGATTGGTGTGCAAGAAGAACAACTTTAGCACCCTTATTAGATAACTCTTTAACGGTCTGAGCATGTAATTTTAATCTTGTATCATCCAAGATTATTCCTGATCCTGGGTCAACAGGAGAATTAATATCAATTCTCACAAGCACTGTTTTATCTTCAACATCAAAATCGTCAATTGTATTAAATTCCTTAGCCATTTTCTCACTCTATAATTTACTTACCAAATCGAGTAAAGCTTCTTTTGGACTTTCCGCCTTAATAATTCCAGATGCAAGCAATACGCCATCTGCACCCAAGTCCATAGCGGCTTTCATATCATCACCAGTGGTAATACCTGCACCACATAATACTTTAATATTCTTATTAATTGTCTTAACTTCCTTAACGGTATCCTCAACAACTTCAGGTTGTGCTTGGGACACTGGTATTCCTGTACCGATAAGTTCAGGAGGTTCAACAGCAACTGCATCAGGAGCGAGGGTTGCCACTGCTTTTGAAGTTTCAATATTATTGGTGCATACACATGATTCTATCTCATTTGCTCTGCATAGCTTTACAACTTCATCTATGTCTGCCAATTTCATTCTGTTTTCTGAATGGTTTATCAAAGATCCACTTATTCCCGCTTCAATCAATGTGTCTATGAGGTTTGAACCGGTGTGGCCTCCAGGAGATATTGGATCGATGTGTTGTGCAAAAATAGGAAGTGAAGCTTCTTCACTTATGCGATAGATGTCTGCCGCTTGAGGAGCTGCAACCATAGTGATTCCAGATTCATTAGCAGCACTTTCTAAATCATGTGCAAGCTTTAAAGCATTTGCACCACTTGATTCCAAATAAGTTTTATAATTTAATATTACGATTGGAGTGTCCATAATAATCCCACAATAACTTTTTAATAATAATATTTGTCAAACATTATTAAATAAATTTTTGATTAGAAATTCTTTTTTGAGCCAACTCTATATATTCCCTCTTAATATCATACCCAACATAACTGCGGTTATTCTGTGCTGCTGCGATGCAAGTACTTCCGCTTCCGCAGAACGGGTCCAGAACAACATCGCCCTCATAACTATAAAGATTTATCAGCCTGTGAGGCAATTCAATCGGAAATGGTGCGGGATGGCCAATCTTTTTGGCGTTGACTGCAGGAAATGTCCATATGCTTTTTGTCCATTGGATGAATTCATCATGACCTATTGTGTCCTTTTTCTCCTGCTTTTTGTTTTTGGAGTAGGAGTCCTTTGAAAAAATCAATATGTACTCATGAAAATCCCTAAGCACAGGATTTGAGGCAGACATCCAACTTCCCCATGCACAGGACCCTCCAGCACTAGCTGACTTGTCCCAAATAATTTCCCCCCTCATCAGATATCCCAAATCCAACATTATCTCTATCACCATTGCATGAAGCGGAAGATAAGGCTTTCTGCCTATATTGGCAATATTGATACATGCCCTGCCTCCAGTGACAAGCTTTTTATAGGTTTGTGAAAAAACGCGTGTCAGCAATTCAAGATACTCGTCCAGGGACAAGTCCTCATCATATTCCTTTCCAACGTTATATGGAGGGGATGTGATCATCAAATGAATGCTGTCGTCAGGAATCTCATCCATGACCTCGCTGGATTTGCAGTATAGCTTGTTCAAATCATCACCTTTGATTTTATTTTCATTGAATTTCACAGTTTTTGGGATTTGGAAATCCTTGAATAATTTAGAACTGTAGAATTTTTTTGAACTGTGCGATTCGCGTACCACTGAACCGAATGATGTAGTTTCCGTATTTCTTGGCAAGTTATGACCTCTTTAAAAGATTAATGAATTTAAGACCTTTTTTCTCATAAGTCTTTTCGTTGTTAGCAATTTCAATTATTTCCCCAAGCCTTTCAGGAGTTTCCATGCCTGAGAAAAAATTTAACTCCTGATTAAATATTGTATTTAAACTCATATTTAACTCATCGATATTGTCAAATCTTATGAATCCATTTTTACTGCTCCTCTTTCGAGTGTTGCCATGATTTAGGGGAAACGAATTCAAAGACCAAAATCCCTGTATGATGCCGGATGTCTTTAGATAATCTGCCTTCTTACAGAACCCATTGGACAGGGGAGCATTTCCCAACACGACCAATGGAATTTTAGATGCCTTGAAGCTGGACACCCTAATATCAATACACTTTCCAATGGCTTTCAATATGGAATCCGAACGGGTAAAGCTGGGCCTGCCCTGATGGGTCCTGAAATCGCCGACCTCCCTGATTCTCGATGTTTCAACATCATATTCCCAGTTCCACACTATCGACATCTTAACCTCAAATATCAACTTAACCTCATCCGGCATCAGGACTTTCTTATTCTCGGTTGCAATCACAATATCCGCAGGAGACCTTCGAGTTATTCCAATTGAGGGTATCTGTGCCTGCTGGATTACATGCAAACTGCTATCCTCAAGAATATGATTAAGCAGATCGCTGACCCACTTTTCAGTATAGTTTCCAATCAGAGAATTTCTCGCCTGCAATGTGGATTTGGCCCCTCGATATCCCCTGGGCCAGTATGCCAAATACCTGCCGTCATCTGTCCTATAGAACAGCTGCTGATGAGATGCGAAGTTTCTTGACTTATCGAAAAATAATTTTTCTTGAGTTTTACACCATAATCTCATAGAATACACTATTATAATTAAACATATAAATACATTTTATACAATAAAATAAATATTGTTCAAACAGTATTTTATTATTTCAATCGTGTAAAAATGTATATACTATCAAAACAAAAATAAATTTGATTTCATGTCATTCGATAAAAACCAAATAGCAAAATTAGAAAAAAGCGGATATAGATTTGTTGGAGCTCACGGCCATGCAGCAGTTAAGACCTGCCACTGGACCCGCCAGAGCATAGCCGACAAGGGAGTCTGTTATAAAGAAAAATTCTATGGTATCAAATCCCACAGATGCCTCCAGATGTCTCCGGCAGTTCCAAATTGCCAACAGGAATGCGAATTCTGTTGGAGAGATCTGACATACACCCAAACAGCATGGGAAGATGAAGAGTATGATGACCCAAAAACCATTGTGGACGAGGCCATTGCAGCTCAAAACCAGTTATTATGCGGTTTTTATGGAAATGACAAGGCAAACAAGAAAAAATTAGAGGAAATGAAAAATCCAACCAATGCCGCAATTTCACTTGCAGGAGAACCTACACTTTATCCTAAAATTGACGAACTGATTGGCGAGTTCAACAGACGTGACTTCACAACATTTGTAGTGAGCAACGGCCAATGCGTCGACAGATTGCGCAACCTGGAAAATGACCCTTACCAACTATACCTTTCCTTAGATGCACCTTCCAAGAAAATATTCGAAGACGTTTGCAGACCTAGAATAAATGATGCTTGGGACAATTTAAATGAATCACTTGAGACACTTTCCAGCTTCAACTCACGTACATGCATACGAAACACCTGTGTTCGCGGAAGAAACATGGAAGACCCTGAAGGTTATGCAAGATTAATAAAAAAGGCAAATCCAGATTATGTTGAAGTTAAGGCATACATGTGCGTCGGCTCATCACGTGACAGACTTACACTTGACAACATGCCTACATTTGATGAGGTAAAGGATTTTGCCAGAAAAATAGGGGATGCATGTGGAAAAGAAATAGTGAACGAATCCCAAATCAGCAGAGTGGTTCTGCTAGAGTAAATTTTTAAAAAACTAGTTTTAAATCATAAAGGAATAAAAAATAAATCTATCCCAATAGAATAGATTTAATTTCCTTTAGAGATTTTCAAAGTTGAGCAAAAAAACCTATTTGCCTTCAGCTTTTAATTCTTCACAAAGCTCAACTGCTTTTTTAGCCGCTTTTTCCATTGAAGTTTCATATGGAATGCCTGCTTCTTCCAAGAGCCTTTGACCTTCTTCCTCATTGGTACCTGTCAATCTGATAACAATGTAAACCCTGCGGTCAGCCTGTTCTAAAGCCTTAATTACACCACGAGCAACATCATCAGCCTTGGTAATTCCACCTAAAACATTTAAGAATACCACTTTAACAGGATCATAGTTTAAAACTATGTTTAAAGCCTGATTGATAATGTGTTCTGAAGCTCCACCACCGATATCCAGGAATGTTGCCGGTTCTCCACCATTAAGCTTAATCATGTCCATTGCAGTCAATGTTAAACCTGCACCATTACCTATAACTGCGATGTCTCCGTCCAATTGAACAAAGTCAACAGCTTTTTTCTTATAGTGCATTCTTTCAACCAATTCTTGGTGTCTGAATAGGGAATCATTCTCAACAACCATTTTAGCGTCAGCTGCAATTAGTCCGTTAGGAGTCAATACCAATGGGTTGATTTCAGCAGTGTCTGCATCATATTTGGTGAATACATTATACAACTTCCAAATCATGTCTCCCATAGGAGAGATTAATTCGGATGGAACGCCCATCTTACGGGCAACTTCACGTGCCTCATATGGCAAGAATTCAAGTAAAGGATTTGGATAATACTTAATAATCTTTTCAGGGTTGGTTTTAGCTAGGTTTTCAATTTCAACCCCACCTTCCTTACTTGCTAAAATTACAGGTCTTCTAGCTCCCCTGTCAACAGACACGGTTACGAAGAACTCATTTAATATTTCGGCTTTTTCTTCAATTAAAAGGTGTTTTACTTTTTCACCTTTAATTTCCATACCTAAAATTTCATCAGCAACTTTTAAAGCTTCACCAGGATTGTCAGCGAATTTTACACCACCCGCTTTACCTCTTCCACCGGTTAAAACTTGTGCCTTAATAACTACAGGAACATCCATTTCAGAAGAGATTGTCATTGCCTCTTCCGGAGAGTATGCGACATGTCCTTCCAAAATAGGAATTCCTTCCTCATGAAAAATTGTTTTTGCTACATTTTCGAAAAATCTCATTTTAACACCTTATTCCGCTAAAGCATATCCTGCCTCAAATGCCTTAATGTTTTTCTCTTCAGTACCAGCAGGAACACTGGCTTCAATAGCTTTCATAGCAGCTTCCTTGGATATGACTTCAGTAATTTTTGTAATGGCTCCAACCATAACGATATTAGCTACAATTTTAAGTCCAATTTCATCAGTAGCTGTTTGTGTTGCAGGAGCCTCATAAACTTTAATATTATGCTCATCAATAAATTCACGAACATCTTCAACATCAGTTGTTCCAGGATCAACAATTAAGGTTCCATTATCCTTTAAATCCACAATATATTTAATCAATGCCTCATTTGACATGGCAACCAATATATCAGGATTCTGAACTTTAGGATAATCGACTTCGGTATCACTTATAACAACTTCACATTTGGAAGCTCCTCCACGAGCTTCCGGACCGTAGGATTGGGTTTGAACAGCTTCCTTATTATCAAAAAGACTTGCAGATTTACCTAAAATAATACCTGCAAGAATTACTCCTTGACCACCAAAACCACAAATTCTAATTTCAGTTCTCATATTATCCCTCTATAAATCTGATTCATATGCAGAATTGATAACAGTTTTTTTACCTGATTTTTCCACACTAATCTTATCAATATTATCTGTAAATTCATCTCTTGTGTAATTTGCAAACTCACCGACAACAATCTTGCCTTCCAAATCCTTTGCTCTCATGTTGTCTGCAGCAGATTTGAATACAGTGTTTGCTTTCATCACTGCAGCCATTGCAGTAGGAGTTCTGAGTTTGTTTTTACGACCAAAGTAAGTTGGACATTGAGTTGCAACTTCAATAAATGAGAATCCAGGATTTTTTAATCCGTCCTTAATGGAAGTCACAAGATTTTCAATTTGCACAGTAGTCCATCTAGCAGAGTATGTTGCGCCGGCAGCTGCAACAAGTTCAGCTAATTTGAATGGAGTGTCTTGATTACCATAAGGAGCAGTTGTTCCGAAACTACCTTTAGGAGAAGTAGGACTGATTTGACCACCAGTCATACCATAAATATTATTATTGATACAGATTACAGTTAAGTTAATATTTCTTCTAGCAGCATGAATTAAATGATTACCACCGATGGATGCAGCGTCACCGTCACCAGTGAAAACCACAACATCCAAATCTTTATTAGCAGTTTTTAATCCAGTTGCAAAGCTTAATGCTCTTCCGTGAGTGGTGTGCAAGGAATCGCATTTTAAGTATCCTGGAATTCTTGAGGAACATCCAATTCCAGAAACCATTGCAATATTGTCAAAGTCCATTTCTGCCTTTTCCATTGCAGCTAAAAATGCATTGATAATTGCACCGTTTCCACAACCTGGACAGAAAATATGAGGTAATCTATCTTCCCTTAAGTATGGAAGAAATCTGTTTTCTTTATGTTCTGTCATTTTAGTTACCTCCAATTCGTGAAATCTCTTCTAATATCTCATCAGGAGTTGGCAATAATCCTCCAATTACTCCCATCAAATGAACGTTAGCGTCTCTTTTAAGCACACGGTCAACTTCATAATACATTTGACCTAAATTCATTTCCACAACAATTACATCACTAGCGTTTTTAGTGATTTCCCTCAATTGTTCATCTGGGAATGGCCATGGAGTGTCAATTTTAGCATAACCAACTTTTTGACCGTTAGCCCTTGCCTTGTTAACCGCTTCAACAGCGGACCTGACAGGAGCACCATAAGAAACAATGATGACATCTGCATCTTCACAGTTTTCACTTCTGACGGAGCAGATTTTGTCTTTATTATTTAAAACTTTATCACAGATTCTTTGTACCAATTTATCATGAGTTTCAGGAGTGTTTGTATCAGGATAACCTCTTTCATCATGAGTAAGGCCTGTCACGTGTATGTTGAATCCGTCACCAAATGCAGGCATTGGAGTTGTTCCGTTTTCAACATTTTCAAATGGCAAGTAATTGTCAGTTTCTTCAGGCCTTTTCCTTGGAACAATTTCAATATCATCTTCCACGATGATTTTTTCCCTCATGTGTCCAATAACCTCATCAGCCATGACAAATACTGGGCATCTGTATTCTTCTGCTAAATTAAATGCTTTAATTGTGAAATCAAAAAATTCTTGAACGCTTGAAGGAGATAAAGCTATTGGCTCATAGTCCCCGTGAGATCCCCAACGAGCTTGCATCATATCACCTTGTGCAGCCATGGTTGGTTGAGCAGTAGATGGTGAACCTCTTTGAACATCAACAATGACGATTGGAGTTTCAGTCATGAACGCATAACCAATATTTTCTTGCATTAATGAGATACCGGGACCAGATGTTGCGGTCATGGATTTAGCTCCTCCCCAAGAGCCTCCGATGATAGCTCCCGCAGATCCAATTTCATCTTCCATCTGAACAAATGAACCTCCAACTTTTGGTAAATCACGAGCTAAAGTTTCTGCAACTTCTGTAGATGGAGTGATAGGATATCCAGCAAAGAATCTGCAACCTGCGATTATTGCTCCTTTAGCGCATGCTTCATTTCCTTGAATAAAAAATTCTTCAGCCATTTTATACACCTACTTTTTCCCCTTTGTAAAGTTAGGATTGAAATTCACATCATTGCCATCTTTCATCCACCAGTTTTCAGGCAAATCTACTGTAATTGCTTGGTCTGGACATGCAATTTCGCAAGTGCCACATTTTGTGCACCTGTCTTCAAAGTTAACAAATGGTAATTGCACACCTTTTTTATTAACATCAGGAGATATTGCATATACGTTTTTATAACACATAAATAAGCAAAGATGACATCCTTTACATAGTTCTTCGTCAATAATAATCAATTTAAAATCTCCTTAATAATTCTATGATAAATAAATCTAGAATGTATATTATTTATGTTGATAAACATTTAAATATCTTATGTGAAATCATGATAAATTTAAAAATTTATTAAAAATTAAGGATAAACTAGATAATATGAAAAATTTAAAGACCCCTATTACAGATGATGAGTTATCCCAATTGCAAGTCGGCGATAAAATCACAATATCCGGAACAATTTATACCGGCCGTGACGCCGCACTGCCCCAACTGGCTGAACTTGTCGATAAAGATGAGGTTCCCTTTGACTTGAATGGAAGCGTCATAATGCATACAGCATTCAGCGATGCAGGAATTGCACCAACAACAAGCAGCAAAGTGGAAATTGAATCAACAATTCCAAGATTAAGTGAAGCGGGCGTTAAGGTTCACATGGGCAAGGGAATGCTCAATGATGAGACAATCCAGTCATTGAAAGACAACAACTCCATTTTTGTAATAACACCACCTGTAGCAGCATTGCTAACAAGCAGGGTCTTGGAAAAAAAGTGCGTTTTATTTGAAAATGAGGGCATGGAAGCCATGTTCGAGTTAAAAGTAAAAGAGATTCCTGGAATAGTTGCAATCCAGGATGGAAAAAAAATTTAAATGAAGAAATTATTCTTCATCTTCTTCATCATCAGATTCTTCATTTTTCTCGAAGGAATCTACGAAATTAACTTTAGTAACTTCTTCGATGTTGTCCCAGATGTCTTTTGCGATTCTGAATCTTGCAAAGGTAATGTCCATGTAAGATTGTTGATCGAATTTAGCCATGTCATCTAATTTGATGTTTGCAACACCGTCAACGATATCGATTTCGGTTTTGTCGATGTCAACATTAGGGTTGGAGTAGTGTAACTCAATCATACTTTTGATTTTTTCATCACTGTCTTCGATGATTTCACATACTTCAACATCGTAGATTAAGTCTTTTCCTGCTAATTCGTGGTTGAAGTCAACTCTTACTCTTCCACCATTTACGGTTAAGATTTTACCGGTTGCTCCTTCAGCTTGGATTTTCATACCTGGGTATGGAGTCATGCTTTGTTTTTTGAATTCTTTCATAGGCACTAATTGGATTAAGGAAGGGTCTCTTTGACCGAAACCATGTTCGGAATCCACTTCAATAGTTTTTTTGTCCCCTGCTTCTAATCCGATAATTTCTTCTTCAATAGCAGGTAATAAGTGGTTTCCGCCTACAACAATAGGAATTGCTTTGTAAGTTTTGTTTTCATCGAAAATTCCAGCTTCTTGTGCAACTTCATCATAAGTGGTGTCAAATACGTCATCAGTTTCTTTAATTTTACCAGTAAAATTTACTCTTACAAAATCTCCGTTATCTATAGCCATAAAAATTACGCTCCTTAATAATTTTGATTAAATAATTTGTTAATAAATATAACATTAATAATTTTAGTAACCATTACTTATTAAAGTTTTGTTTAAATGGAAACTCAGTTAAAAATATATGATATTTTAAAAAAAATAATTACTTTTCAAACGCTCTTTCTAAAAGAGTAATATAAATAAAATATATAATGTTAGTCATGCAAAGAAGAGGAGCAGTCAATTTACCCTTACATGGAGGTCACCCACCAAAATGGCTATTCTCAAGGATGGTGGAATTATCCGGCGCATTGACCAGCGTGATTATCGAGGAATATAGTTTAGAGGAATTTCTGAACCGAATATCCAATCCATACTGGTTTCAAGCGTTTTCATGCGTTCTTGGTTTTGATTGGCACTCTTCTGGAACAACCACCACAACATTAGGTGCCCTTAAGGCTTCACTGTCCCCTGAAGAACATGGAATTTATTTGACTGGAGGAAAAGGTGCAAAATCAAGAAAGACCCCTCAAGGAATCGAGCATGCTGGAGAAGTCTTTAACTTAAAAACAAAAACAACAGAAAAACTAGTCGAAACAAGCAGGCTATCCGCTAAAATTGACAATTCCTGCATTCAAGACGGCTACACATTATACCAGCACAACTTCTTCGTTACAGAAAAGGGAGACTGGGCAGTTGTCCAACAGGGACTTAATACCGAAAACAAGTATGCACGAAGATACCATTGGCTAGGTTCAGAGGTTGATGACCTATTAAATGACCCTCACAGCGGAATATCCTGTGACCAGATAACCCCAAATACACTTAACATGCCTTCTGAAGAAAGTAAAGAAGCGCAAAAAATCAGTGTTGATTTGATTAACGACAACCCAAATCATTTAAGACAATACTTCAAACGAAAGGACAATCAGATGCTTTTGGAGGATTTCACCATGCCTGAGCATCACCCTGTTCTTGACATGGACATTTCAGACAAGGAGTTTGAATTATTGACACGTGCATGGGAAATACAGCCCGAAAACTACGAGGAACTGATTCTTCTTCAAGGCATTGGTCCCAAAAAAATAAGAGCCCTTGCACTAATATCCGATCTTGTTTATGGAGAGCCTGCAAGCTGGAAAGACCCAGTAAAATACAGTTTCACACATGGTGGAAAAGACGGTTTCCCCTATCCTGTCGATAGGGAAGTTTATGATAATTCAATTCAAACAATACGTGACGCACTTGACCAAGCACGCATAAAAAAAGATGATAAGTTGAAAGCCATTAAAAGACTTGATGACTTTATCTCCTAACGGTTTTCATCGTGAATATTGACTGTTTTTCCATGAGCGTTAGGCACAACTTCAAGAACCGGATTTTCAAATTCCAATTCAAATTCCTTACCGTCCATCAGCAAGTGTTGAAATACCGCCAAGGAAGATACTTCAGAATGAGGTTGTGTTGTTACAGAAACATTCCAGTCAGCGGCCTTATAGACTTTTCCAGGAACTTTTGCACCACCAACAACAATTAAAATATCAGACCCATCTTCCCTTACTTCCGGAGCAACCTCATGAGCTTGTGATCCATACATTGTTAGATGCACCACCTTACCGCCATCGGCTTTCCATTTATTGATAACACCCATAGCACTTTCAGTATATTCGATTTCAAAATTGCCCCCAAATCTTGAAGCAGTATCCCTTACATTTTCCATCAAACGATTGTCACGTTCACCTGCAAGATATATTTTACTGGCTCCAAAAGCACGGGCAGTCAAACAAACATGAGTAGTTATACGAGTATCTCTTTTTAATCTGTGGTCCAATCTTAAAACATTAACATTCATATTATCAGTTAATTATTAAACCTTAGAATATATAAATCTGATGAGAAAAACCACATTAGACAACTAGTGGAGGTGATACATACATTGACCATTCAATGATTGCTATTTAATATGAAAAATGATATTTAAAAAAAAATATTTTCTAGTGGCAATTCTCATCACCACTAACTTTAACATTAAAGGTATTTAAAATAATGTATAAACTAGCTTCAATATTTATTTTGAAGTGTTAAATATATTTAAATGAAATATAACGCAACTACCATAAACAATAATGATAATAAACGACCTACCTCATTACTCATTCCTAAAACATCGCCATTAGCTAAAACAAAATTGCGTTTTGCAATTGTCGCTATGACAATTCCTGAAACCATTGCCCCAATGACACCAACAATACCCACAAGTCCTCCGAGCAAGTATGCAATCAAACCAACAAGGACAGTGGACAAGAAATAATTGGCAATATTTGTTTCATTCATAAAGTAACTTCCAATACCTGGAGTTAACGG
Organism: Methanobrevibacter sp.; assembly: GCF_017940815.1. GTDB lineage: Archaea > Methanobacteriota > Methanobacteria > Methanobacteriales > Methanobacteriaceae > Methanocatella. The sequence goes on along the minus strand of NZ_JAGAXX010000042.1, from coordinate 6,336 downwards.
TTTTGAAAGAAGTGCAGTGGTGACCAAAGAGGTCTTAGCAGCCATTTCACAAATAATGATTCCAATTATGAAATTATAATCGAGGATATTATAAAGTCCCGCAATTGTAAGGCTTGCCACTAAAAACAATGTGGCAACTCCGCCAGAACCGACACTGGAGTCCTTCATGACCCGGATTTTCTTTTCAGGTTCTCCATGAACCATCACCCCATCGGCCATGTCCATTACCCCATCCAAATGATTGTAACCAGTGATAATCATCAGAAACGCATAGACAACTGTTGCTGTAAAGAATGAATTCAAATGCAAGAATTCCAATGATACATATCCGCAGATTGCTGCCAGAACACCTACAAAAATATGTAAAAATGGCCAACACCAAGTCAACTTGGTCATGTATTCTATTGATGTGAAAACATTAATCGGCAAAATTGTTGAAAATGTCAAAAGGCCCAAAAGGGATCTTATCGGTGAAAACTCCTCATCTTCAAAGTAACTATCATCTTCCATAATCATTCCTCAAATACTTTAGTTATGCAACCTGCAATCAAACCTGCAAAAATGCCATCAAGAATTGGAGGCAAACCATAGATAATTCCAGGTTTTAGGGTATAATACTTATTAAAATTAAATGCTGCTTTCGTTCCTGCAATCTGATTTGATATGGCCAGACCCAAGATTTCTCCAGTGAGAAAATCATCCTGAATATGAATCTCACGAATCTTATTGTTTGTCAGGTCCCTCTCCGTTGCCATCGCTGAAAGCAACAATGAAATCACATTTACATCTGCCAATGACTTGAGTATTTGAGCCTCCATAGCATCTTGAATATCTGAAGTCACATCACTTTCATTCAAAAGGTCAGTTCCCGCCTCAACCAAATCTCCAATAAGGATTCCTTCGGAAACGAAATAATCAAGAATTCCAAATGTCAATTCCAGTTTTTCAAATGCATCTTCCAGACTTATCTCAACAGCATCACTAATTCTTATTTCAAGCTCATCAAAATCAATATCATCATATTCTGCATTGTTAATGTCCAACAGTCCAGAATCGGTTTCAGGCACATTGGCAAGCACTGCCAGAAAATCATCAGAATTTAAAATATTTTGAATGTGCAATGGCAAATCCATTTTCGCCAAAACTCTGGATTTGGTACCTGCAACCACCTTAAAGATTTTAAGCAAATCCTTTGGAGAGATAACCCTATCAATATAAATGACATGACTCAGGTCAATCCTTGCTTCAACAAAACCTTTATGAGAGTTTGCAACCTTCAGTTTATCCGTAAACTGCTCGAGTTCAACATCACTCGCCATGAATGTGAAAATAGTTAAGTCATCATAAGTATTTTCAAAGTAGTCGAGAGAGTCGGTTGCCTGTGCAATATATGAACCATTAGACTGATTAAATGTTTCAGCACGTTTTGCAGTTGCCTTGAATTCATCCTTTGCCTTAATAATATTAACATTTTCGACAATATCAATACCATCACTTACAGTAAAGTCACTGAATGCCAGGAAATGATTTGGATTATTTATACAGATTCCATAATCCTTCTTGATGATATTTAATTTCATAGGATAATATATATTAATTATTTAATTTAAATTTATATTATATTATAAAAAAGGACTTATCATTATGACAATTATTATTGACCCACAAGCTAGCGGAATAGCCGGAAATATGCTAATCGGAGCATTTGTTGATTTAGGAGCAGATGCCGATGAATTAAAGGAAGTTATGGAAAAATCAGCAAGTGAATTTGGAAAAGTTGAAGTGACCTTTACAAATGTAACAAAACATGGAATCGCATCCACATTTTGCCATGTTGAAATGCTGGAACATGAACATTCAATAGAGTATAAAGATTTTATTTCAAAAATTGAGGCTTTGGACTTGGATGAGAAGGTCATTAACACTTCAATCAGGATTTTTAAAAGAATTGCAGAAGCTGAAAGCAAGGTTCACGGCAAGAGTTTAGATGATGTTCATTTCCACGAGGTGGGTGCCAGCGATGCAGTTGCCGATGTGATAGGTTCCGTTTATGCATATTATTCATTGGGTTATGATTCACATGAAATTATTGGACTTCCGATAGCCGTTGGAGGCGGCAGAATTGAAACCGCTCATGGAACAATACCTGTTCCCGCCCCTGCAGTTGTGGAAATATTAAAAGATGCAAACATGGTCGGAGGACCAGTTGATTCAGAGCTTGCAACACCTACAGGTTGTGCAATTTATATGGAGTTATGTGATGAGATTAACGGGTTCATACCTCAAATCAAATCCAAAAATGTGGGATATGGCGCAGGAAGGAAAGACTTCGACCATCCTAACATCTTAAGGATAATTGAAAGCAACGACATTAGCGAAAAGGATTCCATCGATGTTATCGAAACAAATCTTGACCATCTGACAGGAGAGGAGATTGGCTACTTGTTCGACGTTTTACTGGAAGCCGGCGCAAGCGACGTTTCAATCACCCCAATAATAATGAAGAAAAATCGTCAGGGCAGTCTTTTGAAGGTGATTTCACAAAAAGGAAAACGTGATGACATCATCAACTGCATATTTAAAGAAACAGGCAGTTTAGGAATTAGAATAGCTCCAAATATGCATAGAGGAATTGCAAAAAGAGAATTTGAAACAAAAACATTCAATATTGAAGGAAAGGATTATGAGGTTACCTTCAAAATAGGCTATGTGAATGGCGAAGTGATTTCCAAAAGACCTGAATATGAAGACTTGAAGAAAATTGCCCGTGACACTGGACTGGCTTTAAGAAAAGTTAGGGAGTTAGTAGAATGAAAAAGGCCATTTCAGTTTTTTCAGGAGGCCTTGACTGCACCGTTGCAACTGCAGCATATGATAAAGATTATGAAATTCATGCAATAACCTTTGATTACGGTCAAAAGGCGGCGGCACAGGAAATAAAAACCTCAAAAAGAATTTGTGAAAAAATGGGCTGGACCCATGAGGTCATAGAACTTCCATGGCTTTCAAAAATTAGTAATTCAAGCTTAAACACTGAAGAAGACATTCCTGAAGTGTCAGTTGACGATTTAGATAATTTAGACAAAAGCAGCGAAACCGCAAGCAATGTTTGGGTTCCTGCAAGAAATACCATTTTCACATCAATTGCCCTATCATATGCCGAAAGCATTAACGCAGAGATAATCATTGTAGGTTGGAACAATGAAGAGGGAGCAACATTTCCGGACAATTCAAAAGAATACTTGGAGGAATTCAACAACCTGATTGAAGTTGGATCCCCCGAAAAAATTAGAATTGAAGCGCCATGCATAGATTTGAATAAAGAGGAATTAGTTGAGTTAGGAGTCAAAGTTGGCGCTCCAATGAAATTAAGCTATTCCTGTTATAAAGGAGAAGATGAACCCTGCGGAGTTTGTGAAAGTTGCATGAGAAGGAAGAGGGCATTTGAAAAAGTAGGAATATGATTAAACCTAATCATATTTTTTTAAATTTTCCTTCCAATTTCCATCATCCAACTCCACATCCATCAACATGCAGTCCCTTGCATCACTAACTGAAGTGTACATTTCTTCAACACCTATTTTTGATTTTTGATAGTTGGCAACACGGGATTTCCTAAATCCGAAGTTAGCCGCTTCGGAATATGAGTCAATGTCTGCCCCAATGTATAGGAATTCCCAACTATGATTTGAAATCAGGTTTCGAATTTGTTCTTTTGTGTACTCACAGGAGGAGTTCTCATATCCGTCAGTCATTATTACAACCAATGCCTTATTGTTAATCTCCTTGTCAAGAGAGTTTATTGTTCTTCCAATCGCATCCAAAAGTGCTGTTGAACCCCTTACCCAATATTCATTATCTGTCAATTCAGGCACTTCATGAATTGGTTTCCTTTTGTATAATACTTCGTATTCATGGTCAAAAAGCACAACAGTTACCCTAGTGTTTAACTCTTTTTTAAGTTCCTTTTGGATAAATGAATTGAATCCGCCAATTGTATCCTTTTCAGATCCGCACATTGACCCACTACGGTCCATGATGAATATCAAGTCCATTTCCTCTTGAGATTCTATTTTCATATTTATCACTTCCAGTTATTTTCATGTTATTAAATTGTGTTTAATTACACACAATATATTAACAATTAATATTATATAAAGTTATCGGAAAATGTGAAAAAATGAAAAGTAATTAAATTAAAAAAAAAGTGTAAAAAAATAAAATAAACAGTATGGCTAATCAAGACATTAAACAGACTAATCTAGTTCTTCTAAAATTTTTGAACCCTCTTCAGTCAATCTATAAAGACGACCTTTCCTCAATCTAGGAGTTAGACACTCAACAAGGTCCTGCTCCTTCAGCTCCCTCAAGACATTGGAAACATGATTGCGCAACACCCCACTGTCATTTGCAATTTCAGTTGGAATCTTAAATCCCGGACCAATTGCCTTTAAAACCTTAATCCTATATGAAGAATTTTGAACATATTTCTTTTTATCATCCATAACATCACCAACTAAAGCTTATGCCCACAATTAGTGCAGAATTTATCATGTTCACCAATTGAAACTCCACATGACGGACATTTAAGTTCATCTTCAAATTTCGCACCGCAATTTATGCAAAACTTATCCCCAAGTTCAGCCTGTGCACCACAACTTTGACAATACTTCACATTACCTCCAGCCAAATGAGCATCCCTAAATTCGTCCTTTGGTGTTGGTGTTTCACCAATTACGGGCTGTGAGTAAAAATCCTTTTGATTGTTAATCTCTACAATCAATTCATTCATGGAAGCTATTCTTTTGGAATCCGCCGGGTGAGTAGAGAAGAAATCATGCTCATTGGAATTTTGATTGGACATGGCTTGCCAGAAATGAGGAATGTGAGTTATGTCATATCCTGCCCAATGAATAATCATCATTCCCAAACGGTCGGCCTCCAATTCCTGATCCCTTCCCCAGGGATTCATTAGGAAAAACTGTGACCCCACACTTGCAACGTTTGTTGCAGCTCTTGTCAAGCTACCCAGTCCACCCAAACCAACAAGATCCATAGCGAAACTACCTATCCATGCGGCAGAAGTTATGGCATTTTGAGCATTTTGAGCACTTATCCGTGTTCTTGAATGGTCCAAAAGAGCATGTGCCATTTCATGACCCAAAATAAATGCAATTTTTTCCTCAGTGTTTGCAATGGACAAAATACCTGAAAACATTACAATCTTGCCTCCAGGCATACAGAATGCATTTACTGTATTGTCCGCAACCAGATGGACATCCCAATCATAGTAGTCCTCAACATAATCAAGCCTGCCAATCCTTGCAAGATACTCATTGACTGCATTTATTAACTTTACTGCAACATTTATTACAATTTGACCATTTTGAGTATTGTCAAGCAGTTGTGCCTGATTTAACATGGTATAATACTCATTATATGAATCCTGAAGGAACTTATCGTCATTTACCATGTCAAAATGTTTCTTGCCCGTGAACGGATTTATTGCACTTCTGTCATCTTTTGCCATGATTAAATTTATTACTACTTTGTGTATAAAAACCTTTTTAAATTATCATGATTAAATTAAAAAATATGAGAGAGATGATAGCAATAATATTCATCACCACACTGATTATGGGTTGCGCCCATGCAAGCCAACAGACAATTGAAATAGGTGGAGCTGATTTTGAAATTCCCTCCAAATACCAAGGAGGAGAACTGAAAGATAATCAATACTCATTAGACAATAATTTTTCAATAAGATGTGTTGACAATGATGTTTGCGGAAAGATTGGTTTATGGGCTTGTGAAAATGATTTCAGCGAAGACATAAACATTGGAGACCATCCAGTCAGACACTTTTGCCAGTATAACAAATATGTTAATGGAAACCACTCTCATGCATATTTTGCAAGCAACCATTCCGTTTACGAAATCAGTTGGACGGGCAAGGAAATTAACAAGGATATTGAAAAACTAATTATAAACAGCCCTGCAAGTGAAATTAAGAAAGATTCATTTTACAGTGCATTGGACGAATCAGTTAGTATATACAAACAGCAAAGAATCGACAAATTAAATCAAGAAGCAGAATACAATAACCTTGAGGCGAAATATAATTCCCAATCTCATCAGGATCGAGGTGACGATGCACAGCTTAAAGAAATACTATTGACACATTACAATTAAACCAGCAAAGAAAAATTTTTAGGGGCCTGAATTTTTTTTGTTAAAATTCGACCAGATTCATTTTCTTTTTCTTATTTTTCATATTATTTTTTGATGGTTTATAAAAATACATTAGGATAATTTTTTATTTTATTAAAAAAGGTC
>NZ_JAGAXX010000041.1 GCF_017940815.1 Methanobrevibacter sp. | reverse complement strand
TGTCAAAATCAAAAACAAAGAGAAAATATCACTTCTTTAACAAAAACAAGCAAAAAACATCGATATTCACTTAAATTTTAACATGGTTTCTACAAGGTTTAAATATACTTAAAATTTTCCAGTGAAAAGCAAATTTAAAATAATTCGTACAGAAAAATAAGGAATAAAATGAACAAATCAATAAAAAATAAAATAAAAAAATAGTGAAGTAATGAAAGATTAAGTTATTTTCCTATATCTTCCACTAATTCTTTTGCATAAGGAGTGATATTCTCATTAAGCATTTTTTCCAAGAACTGACCAGTATATGTTCCAGCCTCGGCAACCTCTTCAGGTGTACCGGTAGCAATTACCTGTCCACCGCCGTCACCGCCTTCAGGACCGAGGTCAATGATATGGTCAGCAGTCTTGATAACATCCAAGTTGTGCTCAATTACAACAACGGAGTTTCCTGCATCGGTCAATCTTGCAAGAACCTCTAAAAGCCTTTTGATATCTGCAAAGTGAAGACCTGTAGTTGGTTCATCCAAAATATACAATGTCTTACCAGTGCTTGTTCTGGAAAGCTCTTTAGCGAGTTTAATCCTTTGCGCTTCCCCACCGGACAATGTTGTTGCAGGCTGACCGATTTTCATGTAGCCCAAACCGACATCATACAATGTCTGAAGCTTTTTGGTGATTTTTGGAATGTTTTCAAAGAATTCCAAAGCCTCTTCAACGGTCATCTCCAATACTTCATAGATGTTCTTACCCTTGTATCTGATGTCCAGGGTCTCTTCATTGTACCTCTTACCGCCACAGACTTCACATGGAACATAAACGTCAGCCAAGAAGTGCATTTCTATCTGAACGATACCGTCACCTGAACATGCTTCACATCTTCCACCCTTAACGTTGAATGAGAATCTTCCAGGCTTGTATCCTCTTGCCTTTGATTCCGGAGTGTTTGCAAACAAATCACGAATGTCAGTGAACACTCCTGTGTATGTTGCAGGGTTGGACCTTGGAGTCCTTCCGATAGGCTTTTGGTCGATTGCAATGACCTTGTCAATGTTTTCAAGCCCTTCAATCTCCTTGTATTTTCCTGCAAACATGAACTTTCTTGACAATTTGCCTTGAGCTCCTTTATAGAGGATTTCATTAATAAGACTGCTTTTACCTGAACCGCTTACACCAGTCACACAGGTGAATTTTCCTAATGGAACCTCAACATCAATGTTTTTAAGGTTGTTCTGTTCTGCACCAATGATTTTTATGAACTTGCCGTTTCCAGGACGCCTTTCCTTTGGAATGTCAATCTTTTTAGCTCTTGAAATGTATTGACCGGTTAATGAGTCAGGATTGTTCATGATATCAATAGGAGTACCTTGAGCGACGACCTTACCACCATGCTCACCTGCACCAGGACCAATGTCGACAACATGGTCCGCTGACAGGATGGTTTCCTCGTCGTGCTCCACTACAACCAATGTGTTTCCCAAATCCTTAAGCCTTTTCAACGCTTCAATAAGCTTGATGTTGTCCCTTTGATGGAGCCCAATACTTGGCTCGTCCAAAATATACAGTACACCAACAAGACCTGAACCTATTTGGGTTGCTAATCTAATCCTTTGTGCTTCCCCACCAGAAAGGGTACCGGATGACCTTGACATGGACAGATAGTCAAGTCCAACTTCAACTAAAAAGCTTAAACGTTCCTTGATTTCCTTTAAAACCTCTTTAGCGATGAAATTTTCCCTTTCTGTCAATTCCAGATCCTGGAAGAACTGATAGGAATCCTTGATTGCCAAGTCACAAACGTCAATGATTGATTTGCCACCAACAGTAACCGCTAAAACTTCAGGCCTTAAACGTTTACCGTCACAGACGTAACATTTCCTGTCGGACATGAATTTTGAAAGGTATTTCCTTGAATAGCTTGACTTGGTTTCAAAGTACAGCCTTTGCATTCTTGGAACGACACCTTCAAACTTACGGTTGACCATGTAGGACTTGTTTCTTCTTTTGAAATTGAATGGAATCTTTTCATCGCATCCGAAAAGAATTGTGTCCTGCTGCTCTTTGGTAAGCTCCTCAAATGGAGTGTCCATGCTGAACTTGAAATGCTTTGAAACCGCATCAAGCATCTGGAAGTAATAGTTCTCCCTTTTTGCGGAACTTGCCCATGGAACAATAGCTCCCTCGTTCAATGTCAGGGACTTGTCCGGAACAACCAAATCGGGGTCGATTTCCATTTTGGAACCGATACCATTACATTCAGGACATGCCCCCTGAGGTGCGTTGAATGAAAACATCCTTGGAGTCAATTCCTCAAAGTTGATTCCGCAGTCAACACACGCAAAGTGTTCTGAATATTTCTTTTCATACTCTTCACCATCCTTATCAAAAAGAACTGTAATCAAGCCTTCAGTGAACTCTGAAGCAGTTTCAAGTGAATCAACAAGTCTTCTTTTAAAGTCAACATCCTTTCTTATCTTAAGCCTGTCAACAACAACATCAATGTTGTGCCTGTAGGTTTTTGCAAGCTGAATGTCCTCATCCAGGTCACGGATTTCACCGTCAACTCTCACCCTTACAAAACCCTTGTTTCTGAGATCTTCCAGGACATCCTTGAATTGTCCTTTCTTGTCCCTTACAACAGGAGACAATATCTGGATTTTAACCCCTTCACCCTCTTCGATGATGGACTCACCAATTTGTCCAATGGTTTGCTGTGAAATTTCCTTTCCACAGTTAGGACAGTGAGGTATTCCTATTCTTGCAAATAATAATCTTAGATAATCATAAATTTCTGTAATTGTACCTACAGTAGATCTTGGATTTTCCCTTGTGGTCTTTTGGTCTATTGAAATAGCCGGAGACAAACCTTCGATTGATTCCATTTCAGGCTTTTTCATCTGACCCAAAAATTGCCTTGCATAAGCAGATAATGATTCGACATATCTACGCTGTCCTTCAGCATAAATTGTATCAAAAGCCAGGGAAGACTTTCCAGACCCACTTAAACCGGTAATAACAATGAACTCATCACGAGGCACACTCACATCAATGTCTTGCAGATTATGCTCACGTGCACCCTTGATGACAATCTGTTTTTTATCAGTGTCTGCCATAGTACTCTCCTAAATTTTGTTATATAATATTAGAACAAACTACTTTATAAAGTATTTTAGAGAGCATATAAAAAAAGAAAAAAAGAATACTAAATTTGAGGTATTCTTTCATTAACATTTTGACGAGCCCAATTAGTGCCCATACTGGAGTAAAAATTATTTACTTTATTTTTAGTTGATTTGCTTAAGGAATATTTGAGCTTAACAATCAATCCGGAAGTATCATAGTTATTGAAACATGACTTCATATACTTCACGGTCAGCCATTTGGTTGGAATTCCATGACTTCCATGATCGTAATCCCCTGAAGGATTGCCCACCAATACCTTTTTGCCGTCTTTGCTTATGTCCAATATAGAAACATAATGTCCCCAAGTATGGAATACTAAAGCACATCCACCCTTCTTGAGTTTTTTCAATGCTTTAGAAAAAGAACTCTTGTAATAAATACTGCATTTGAAATGGCATTTTTCCAAAGCCTTCTTAAGGCCCTTAGTACTTGAACCGTCTGCAGGAGTGGTATCACCCTTGGATGTGATGTACTTTTCACAGTAATAGTTTCTTAAAGCCTGGCTGCACATACTGCAGGAAGTCGGTCCGCAAGTGTAACCGGTATTCTGCACATCCCTTACCTCAGGATAGGTATATGACTTTCCATTAAGTGAGACAGTTACTTCCTTCGGCCAGTATCCATTTTTGTTCTTTTTAACAATTTTGGTATTTATAGCTCTTTCAATCACATTCCACTTTTCTCTTTTGATGATATGATTCAACTTTGGCTCAGCCTTGGATTTGAAGAAAGTGAATTTGCTTAATTTTTTATTCAAGTATAAACAACGACTATCACGCTTAATGACCTTGGTGTATTGTGCCTTTGTTAATGTATAAGACATGTCACCATCAGCCATCACATAACTTCCTGTCATGTAATCTACATCAGGAACTCCATTTCTTAATGGAATTTTTGATTTTAAAGGACTTTTAGGATCCCCTTTAATGCCTGTGACCTGTTTTGAAGCGGATGAATCTCCACTTTTTCCATCTCCACCGAATTTCACAGTTACAGATAACTTACCGTTGCCAGCATAAGGTTTGAAAACCACAATTCCTTCGGAATTAGTCTTTTTAGTGTAAGTCTTACCTTTTATTGTGACAGTGACTTTCTTATTGGCGATTGCTGAGTGTTCATTACTTTTTAGATAAATCCTCAAATAACCATTGGTCAAAAGTATAGAATTTCCAATCACCACTGATGTTGATGCGAGAACTGTAACAGTGATTGTTTTTGAAACGGCCTTATAATACTCATCACCCGCATAGCTGATTTTTAATGAGTATTTGCCTGAAAGCAACTTAATTTCAAATCCTGCACTACCTTTTGAATTGGTAGTGTCAGTGTATGTCTTACCATTGATTTTGAAAGTTATCTTTTCGCCATCCAATTTATTTCCATACATATCATTCAAGATGGAATAAAAATTATTCCCATAGACTACAGTAGTGTCTTTAGGAGTGATTTCAGTGTCGATTTTTAAAACATCAATGTCGAATGTCTGATTGACTTCGTCATAATCATCATCTCCGAGGAACAACACCTGCAAAACATAACTTTTTGATGGTAAATCAACTTTTAAAATAGCTGCACCATTATCATCAGTTAATAGAGAATGTGCATTATTATTCACAATTGCAGTTAAGTTTTTATTTGCTAAAGATTCATTATTTGAATTTTTAAGTGATATTTCGATTGATTCTCCTGTAACAACCTCAGACGAATTAATGAAAATACTTGGAGATTGCTTTGTTATTACAATCTCATCATCACTTAACTTATCGGAATTATCAATAGATACACTCGAATCCTCCTCATCAAGTCCTATTGAATTATCTGTTGTATTGATGTCACTTGCACTTACAACAGAAATAAACAAAACAGATAAAATAAATAACAATAATGAAAATTTAACATGATTTGTTGAAATTGACATCATAATTATATTGTAAAATAAGATATAAAAAGGTTAACATTAATTATTTGTCAAAACCTTTTAATGCATAAAGTTTGTTTCTCAATTCTGCGGCCCTTTCAAAGTCAAGCCTTGCAGCAGCCTCTTTCATGTCCTTTTCAAGGTCCTTGATTAACAAGCGAAGTTCATCTTTAGGCATATTATCAACTTCCGCACCTGTAAGGCCCTTATATTTCTCTTCTTCATCAGCAAGTTTTTCTTTTAAGGTTCTTTGGGTGGTTTTTGGAGTTATTCCATGAACTTCATTATATTTCATTTGCAGCCTGCGCCTTTTTAGTGTGGTGTCATATGCCTTTTGAACTGAATCGGTCATGTCGTCCACATACATTATAACACGGCCGTTAACGTTTCTTGCGGCACGACCTATGGTTTGTATCAGGGAAGTCTCATTTCTTAAAAATCCTTCCTTATCTGCATCCAAAATGGCCACCAGGGACACTTCAGGCAAGTCCAAACCTTCCCTTAAAAGGTTTACACCAACCAATACGTCAAATTTGCCTCTTCTCAAATCATCAACGATTTCAATCCTTTCCAAAGTGTCGATTTCTGAGTGCATGTACCTCACTTTAACACCAATTCTTGCATAATAATCAGTCAAATCCTCTGCCATACGTTTAGTCAATGTAGTAACGAGAATCCTCTCGTCCTTCTCGGCAGTAATCTTAACCTCCTTAAGCAAGTCTTCAACCTGACCTGTGACAGGCCTTATGAGAACTTCAGGATCAACCAAACCGGTAGGCCTGATAATCTGCTCAACAACATTGCGGGATTTAGCAAGCTCGTATTGACCTGGGGTCGCTGAGACATAAATGACTTGATTCACTGATGATTCAAACTCATCAAATCTCAAAGGACGGTTTTCCTTAGCGGAAGGCAACCTGAAACCATGTTCTACCAAAGTCTCCTTACGGGCTCTGTCCCCATTATACATTCCCCTTATCTGAGGAACGGTCACATGGGACTCGTCAATGATAGTTAAAAAGTCATCCGGGAAATATTTTAAAAGAGAATATGGTTTTTCTCCCCATTCCCGTCCGGACAGATGCATGGAATAGTTTTCTACACCAGGACAATACCCCATTTCACGCAGCATTTCAATATCAAAACGGGTTCTTTGTTCTAGTCTTTGGGCTTCCAGCAATTTGCCCATTGCATTTAACTCTGACAGTCTTTCATCCAGCTCATGAGTGATTTTGGATATTGCAGTATCCATCTTGTCTTGGCCAACAACAAAGTGCTTTGCAGGGAAAATCATGTATCTTTGAAGTGATTCCTGTTTTTTGCCTGTGACTTTATCGATTAAACTGATTGCATCGATTTCATCACCAAATAGTTCAATTCTGATTGGCGGTGTTCCATGTACGGGATTTATTTCTATAACATCCCCACGCACCCTGAATTGACCTCTGTCAAATTCAATATCGTTACGTTCGTATTGCATGAATACCAAACGGGCAAGGATTTCTGACCTGTCGTAAATATCTCCAACGCTAATTCCAAAAGCGAATTCTCCATAATCCTCAGGCGAACCGATACCATAGATACAGCTCACACTGCTCACAACGATAACGTCATCCCTTGAAAGCAGGGATTGTGTTGCGGAGTGTCTCATTATATCTATATCATCATTGATTGACGCTTCCTTATCAATGAAAGTATCCGTTCTTGGCACATAGGCCTCAGGCTGATAATAGTCATAATAACTAACAAAATATTCGACGGCATTATCTGGGAAAAATTCCTTAAATTCCTCATACAATTGTGCTGCCAAAGTTTTGTTGTGTGAAATGACGAGAGTAGGTTTTTGGACTTTTTCAATGACATTTGCCATTGTAAAAGTCTTTCCTGAACCTGTTACTCCCAAAAGAGTTTGTTCTTTCACACCATTATTAATTCCTTCAGCTAAAGAGTTAATGGCTTTTGGTTGATCACCTAATGGTTTGTAAGGTGATTTTAGCTTGAATTCCTTCATAATATCTAATTTGAAATTGTTACATTGAAGCTGACATGAGTGTAGCTAGGAGAACAGCATGGAGTGACCCTTTGGTCCCTAACAACGAGTTGTCCATAGCCTTTCAAGTCTTTTTCCAGATCTCTAATCACGTTTGGAATTACTTCAGTATTGAAAACCTTAAGAGATCCTAGAAAGACTGTCTTTGCGGCCATATTCATTACAGATATGTTTTCAACAACATCCGGTTCGGAGTATTTTACCAAAATATTATTTGATTTATCTATAAGTTCCTTTTTGATAGCTTCTTTATCCATTTTTATTCCCTCAATGCATCTGCAATTGCTTTTGCAATAGATACACGTGAAGTGTCAGAAGATAAACTGTTTGTTCCAATAATCTTGTTAGCTCCAGCCTCATATATTCTGGTTGCACCGTTATTGGTCAATATTGGGTGAACACAACATACATCCACGGATGATGCTCCGTATTGTTTCAATATTTTAATTGCATTAACAATAGTTCCGCCGGTAGCTATAATGTCATCGACAATTACAGCGTGCATTCCCTTAACGGAATCCACATTAACAGTGTTGTCACTTTCACTATCGCATCTAACGTCAACAATTTTTGTTTCTACTTTGTCTGGTCCTAAACGCACTTTTGTCAAGTATGTGCAGTCACAGCCAATGATTTCTGAAATTTCCTGAGCAAAACCGTATGCGCCCTTATCCGGAGCGATAATCAATGGTTTGTCTCCTCCTTTTCTAAAGAATTTTTTGTCAAGGTATTCTGCAATAGCAGGCATGGCTGAGATGTTTCTGGCAGGGATGTCAAAGAAGTTCAATACACATTCTTCGTGAATGTTGAATGTGATGAATTCATCCGCACCGGCAGCCTGAATAAGGTTACAGACAATTTTGGCTGAAATTGTTTCACCAGGATTGAAACGTTTTTCCTGCCTTGCATAACCGAGATATGGAACAACTACTCTTACTTTTTTAGCTCCCAAATCCTTAAGGTTGGAAATCATGAATAATAATTCCATCAAATTTTCATCCTGAGGGTAACCGGTTGATTGAATGACAGTAACTTCATCTTCAACTTCGCCAGTAATTCTTAAATACCTTTCTCCATCTGGAAATTTCTTAGTTTCAACATAACATAATTCTTCTCCAAGTTCACGAGCAACATGCGCTGCTAAGTCTTGGGAAGATGAACCGCCTATAATCACATTATCACCAAAATTTTTATGTAGATATATTTGTTGTTGGTAATTAAAAAAGTTAAGTATTAATATAAGATGTATCATAAAAAACTAATCATGAACAAAATACATTTGATATTACTGGCTATAGTAGCAATAATCGTAGTGTTTTTAGCTGCAACCCTTGCAAGCCCAATGCTGATTGTTGCTGAGGATTCCACGGAAGATGCTAGTATAGACATGGCTGCAAAGTTTTCTCTAAGCGGTTTTGAATGGGTCTATCCTGGAAGTTCCGTAAATGCGGAGGGACAAACATTACACAATGTGCATTTAAATCATCCCGAAGATCCTTATGGAGCTGCTCGTGACATCATTACATATTCCTATGGTTATACTCCACACATTATCGTTAGCGTAAACAACGACGGTGCTCAGGCAATTTTCGGTACCAGCATTGTTGATGACATACGTGCAAATGACGCATACAACGGATATGCAGGTAACGATAACGTTCCGGGAACAATGTCAAGAGGAGACGCTATGGACACCGCAATGACCAATAACGGAATGAACATATTTGAAATTCCAATACAAATCTTAATGGGAAATATCAGATTTATATTTGTATAATTTCCCAATTTTCTTTTTTTAATGCAACATCACATAAAATGATAATCCAACACCAATTAAAGATATAACCAGTTGAATTATACCGTGCTTTCTAATTGTCGGATGTCTTGATTGGACAAGATAAAACGGCATGAAAAACCCAAAGAATGTAAACACTCCCAAATGAGTGTTTTTAGCAATCAATCCAACGATTACCCCACTCCATGATAAAAAAATAGTAACTATATAAGACAATATGACTGCCTTTTGATTGATTTTCACATCTTCCGGCCTAAAGACTATAAAGTTTTTCGGCTGAACCCCCTCGATAAGAGGATTGCCGCACTTGGCACAGAAATCATATTCATCCTGATTTACAAATCCGCATTTTTCACATTGTCTTGTCATTAGTTAAAATTAACATTTCCTGATATAAATTATTTTTCCAATATCACTGCAACTTCCCTGAAAGGACGGTTCAAATAATCAACATTATTGATTTCATCGAAGTACCTGAATCCCAGCTTTTCCAAAACCCTCTTTGATGCCTCATTTTCCTTTTTATATGAAGCGTAAATTCTTTCGATGTTTAAATCATCAAATGCCCTTTTAATCAACATATTTGATGCCTCAGTTGCATATCCTTTTCCCTGATGCTCCTCAGCTATCCAGTAACCCAGTTCAGCGGAACCTTCTCCCCACCAATGGTTTCCATCGGGATGAATCAAAAGTTCCACACAACCGATAGGAACATCACCAACAGTTACGGCATAACATTCTTTTCTCTGAAAAATTGTTCTGATAATATTTAAACTGAATTCAACACTTTCATGAGGAGGCCAGCCTGCAATAGGACCAATATTCGGATTTTTTGCAAAATGATAAAGGCATTCAGCGTCGGATTCCCTCCAATGCCTTAATTTTAGACCTGTCATTGATTAGAGTTTGTTTTAAATCATTATAAATTTAATCAAAAAATCACACAATTTAATAACAAGAAGAGACATATATATTATCATGAAAGTCAAAGACGGAATCGTGGGTTTAATAGTTGGGGACGCATTAGGCGTGCCTGTTGAGTTTTCATCAAGATATGCACTCATGGAACATCCTGTAACACGCATGGAAGGTTATGGAACTTATAATATGCCTCCTGGAACATGGTCTGATGATTCAGCGATGACCATAGCCACAATGCACAGTATCGTTCAAAAACACGGCATTGATTATGATGACATGATGGATAAATTTCTAGAATGGGCAAAATATGCAAAGTATCTTCAAGTAGATAAAACTTTTGACATCGGTGCAACAACATCAAGTGCAATATTCCGATATGATAATGGAACACCTGCATTGGAATCAGGACGCAGTGGTGATAGAGATAACGGTAACGGGTCCCTTATGAGAATACTTCCATTAGCCTACATCAAGGATATAGATTACGAGACCATTGAAAATGTCTCAGGACTGACACATGCCCATCCAAGGTCCAAAATTGCATGCGTTTTATATATTGAAATGGCAAAATCAATGCTTGAAAATGAAAATCTGCCAATGGAAGATCATATTTTTTCAGCATGCGACAAAATCAAAAAACACTACAAGGACTCCCCAGAACTCATTCATTTTGAGAAAATATTCAACAATGACCTGGATGACATTAGCGGCAAGGGGTATGTGATTTCCACTTTTGAAGTTGTTGTCCACTGCCTATTGACCACCGACAATTATGCGGATGCAGTCCTTAAGGCAGTGAATATCGGTGGCGACACTGACACCAATGCTGCAATTTGTGGAGGGCTTGCTGGAATTTATTACGGTTATGATTCAATCCCTATAGATTGGCTTATTGAAATTGATGAACTTGAGAAAGTGCTTTCATTATGTGAAAAGTTCGAGGTGATATGTGATGAATCTTAGTGAAACTATTAAAAATATTAGGGCTACATGCAATAATTATGTAGACCCTGATTTGCTCGCTTTTATTATTGACGATGACAACTACATGGGGACAAATAACATCCTTGAAATCGAGGGTTATGACATCCAAAAGAACGATTCATACGAAGATCGCCTCCTAAAAATAGCTAAAAAGGAAAATATTTTTCTGCCTATTGGAATGATGACATTCATGCCCATACTGAATGAATGCGACATATTCTCCGTAGAAGATTATAATTTACAGTTAACCCAAGAGGAATTTGACAAATACAGCGATGAAGAAGAGAAATTATTCGGAATATTGATTAAAAAAGATTCAAACGAATATATCATTGGAAAAACAGATGTCTGTAGCTGCAGTGTTGACGCTTCCTTTGAAGAACTTGAAAAAACAGAATCAGAGTTTTATAAAAAAATTAAAGAAATAATAGATAGCAAAGTTATCTATTAATAAAATTTCTTTTTATACTTTCCCACATCGCTTGTTCTTCGCCGCAACCGGTCATGATTATAGTTTCATATTTGGACTCTTTAGCCAATTCAGTTAATTTTTCAATCCTTTTATCCATTTCCTCATAATCCAATGGATAGAAATCGGCTGTTTCAAAGTCTTTTTTGATTATTTCATAATACTCTCTAGCCTTATCGATGGATTTTCTTCCAGGAACTACAATCACATGGTCAGGATTCAAGCTTTTAACAACTTCATACTGATCACGGAAAATATCATCCTCATACTCATCGGGAGTTGTGAAAATGAATTCAACTGAATCCTTACAGTATGGCTTAATGAACATTGCATTTACTTTTACTGCATCCCCATTGTCCCCTTGACCTATTCCGATATGCTTATTATCATATGAAATAATTTCAAACCTTCCAGGTGGAATGAATGACATGTCAAGGTTATCAAAAATATTTTTAACTGATTTTTCAATATTTTCAACCTTAGGTGTGAAAGACGCATAAGCTGTAATGGACGCCAAGGTGTTATAGATATTATGCAGACCAAATGGCGGAACATTTAGCTCTAAACTGAATTGGACATTTTTAGAAATAGCATAATTATACAGATCCCCTTCAATTGACAGTTTCCATGAGTCAGGATTCAATTCGGCACCAACTAATTTTACATTTGGTTCAGGACGTTTAAATCCACATTCACAGGAATAGAATCCTCTATGATTTAAGAAATTATGTGAATATTTTAGTATTTCACCACAATTAGGACATTTGATTGGTTTGCTGTCAAAATCTTCAATATCAGTAATGTTGATACCGAAATAATTTACATGAACATCTTTCTCTTTATTTAAACCTATTAATGCGGTTCTAGGGTCATCACAATTTGCAACAATAACTCCCCTTTTCATTTCCTTAGACAATAAAGTTTTAGCGCTATAGTAAGCCAAAAATGAATTTTTAACATTATTAACTTGAGAATGTTCAGGAGAAATTGTAGTGTAAACAACACCCACGGGGTCAATTAATTTTTGAACTTTATCCGGAATACCGAACTCCTTGTTACGAATACCATATTCAAAAACGCCTAAGTCACCATCCTGCTTTAACATTGCTGTGAGAATTGAATGAATAGTATTATTTTCATAACTTCTTCTGATTTGGACATCCTGAGAAATTAATTTAATCAATAAAGTGGTAGTTGTAGTCTTACCGTTAGTACCGGTAACCAATATAGAACCATATTTAAGTTCACTAGCCAATGAAGAGATTGATTCATTATCTCCTACCCGTGAAAATACATATCCCGGAATGTTTCCCCCTCCACCAGGTCCAACTTTAGACAAGAGTGAAGCGGATTTACCTGATGCCTTTGCAATACTCAATCTTAACTTGTCCAACATATTATAAAGTTATTATAAGATATTATATTTAAAAGTTGTTAGTAAAAAAAGTAAATTTTGTAAAAAATAAGTATGATAAAAAAAACAAGAAAAATCCAACTTAGTTAGTAGTTGGATTATTTACACCTGTCTGCGGAACTTTTTCTGCAACTTTGGAACCGATGTTTTTCATTTTTTCAATTAGTTTATCCTTGTTGGACCCACTAATCAAGATATTTTCTAAAACATCACTCAAAGTTTCAGTTGGAATGATTTCAATCATGTCCTCATATTTTTTCTCAATCATAACATCTTTCAAGTTAGATTTAGGAATCAATACCTTTTTCATTCCAGCTTCTGCAGCCGCTTCGATTTTAGCGGTTGCCCCACCTATAGGCATTACATCTCCACGCACGTTAAGGGAACCAGTCAATGCAACAGTCTGATCGATTGGAATCTCTTCGATTGCTGAGATTACTGCAGTTGCGATACTTACACTAGCGGAGTCACCTTCAACACCATCATAGGTCTGGATGAACTGAACGTGAATGTCATAATTGGAAATATCTTTGTTGGTGTATTTCTTAATCAATGCACTTACGTTTTGAACTGACTCTTGTGCAATTTCACCTAACTTACCAGTAGCGATGATTTGACCACCGTTTTTGGATTGTGTCGGTGCGGCTTCTGCTGCGATAGGTGATACAATACCACTTCTATCTCCAATTACTGCAAGACCATTTACAAGACCAACTCTTCCACCTTCAGCGGAAACCATACTGTAGTCTTTTCTTTGTAAGATTGATCTGTCAGCGATTTGCTGTTCAAGAGTTCTTGCAAATCTTTTAGCTTCAAACACATGTTCTGCGGTTACAAGTTCTGCACCTTTTTCGATAGCTACATCCCCAGCAGACCTTACTAATCCACCTAAGTCCCTGAGTCTTAAGGTCAACGCATTTTGCTTACCTGATCTTCTTTTTGCTTCCATGATGATTTCATCCAATGCATCTGGAGCAAAGTGAGGAATTCTTCCGTCGTTTTTGACTTCTTGAGCTACGAATTGCACCAATTTTTCTCTGTTTTCGGTAGTGTCTTCCATATAGTCTTTCATGAAAACCTCGTAACCGTATCCTCTGATTCTTGATCTCATTGCAATGTGCATTCCTTCCAAGACCTGAAGGTTTCCGGATGCTACAAGCACAAAGTCACATGGAACTGCTTGGGATCTTACCATAGCACCACTTGAGTTTTCACTTTGACCTGTGATTGCATATTTTTTCTCTTGCATAGCAGACAATAATTCCTGTTGGGTTTTCATACTCATTGTACCGATTTCGTCAATGTATAAAACTCCACGGTTAGCTTTGTGAATCATTCCTGCTTCCACACGTTCATGTGCAGGTGTGCCTAACCCACCGGATTGGTATGGGTCGTGACGTACGTCACCTAATAACGCTCCAGCGTGAGCACCGGTCGCATCCATGAATGGTGCAAACCTGGACTCTTCATTGTTTACCAACAATTTTGGAGACATGTTATTGCTTTTAGGCTTTATTTGAATTGAAATAAGTAAAATTAATGCTGCTGCAATAATTGATTCCAGCAATCTTCCGTACATAAATCCTATTACCAGAATTCCTCCAATTGCAAACATTGTAATAATGGTTTTTCTTTCTTCATGGCCTTTTGCTGAGCCTTTTGTTGCCCTTACTATTTTTTTACCTTCTCCAGCAGGGACTGTTCTTACTAATGGGTGGTTGTTGTCTTCCATATTAGGATATACTAATACATCTTGAAGAGTTTCATGAGGCAAGATTTGAGCCATACCTTTAGCAAGCATTGATTTTCCAACACCAGGGTCTCCAATAAGCAAAACGTTCCTTCTTTGTTTTGCCGCTTTTTTAATTGTCTCTATGGATTCCTCATGTCCAATAACTTGATCGATTAATAAAGGTGGAACTTCAATATCTTGTGAGCTTTTAATATTATCATAATCTAACATAGGTTTTGTTTCTTCACCAGCATCAGTTTGAGCAGTTTCTGGTTCAGTAGTTACATCTATAGAAGAATCTTCAATTGATTCTTGTTCTTCAAATTTCATTAACAAACCTCACTTCTTTTAAAATTCATCATTAAACAATTAAGTTTCAAATACTATATAAATATTTATTAAATTCAATTTATATAAAAAGTTTTCTATTTTAGTAAATAAAAGTAACTAAAAGAATTTTGATTTTAACAGTGCACTGAAAATATATGAAAAAATTTAAGGAAAAGTTTTCATGAAATGCTTAATGGAATTGGCAACCTGACCAGGTTTTTGTCTCCAAATCGCATGAGTGGTTCCCTCAAAATCATTTTCAAGTACGAATGAGTTTTTAACATTATTTCGAATATAATCAACCGCTTCCATCGAATATAGGGGTTCATCAGGCATTATATACAAAAATGGAACTGTAATCTTTTCAATTGCCGGACGTTGGTCACATCTGAAAAGTGAAAACCAAAGACTTGCCATAACAAATGGATCTGTTGCCTTGCCGTATGCTTCGGCCAACTCATTCTGCTTTTCTAAAGGAATGTCCAAAAGGCTTTTGTCCATGATGTTTTTAGTAATGTAGAATGCAGCATGTCCGACATCATCAAAAATGCGGTCAAAATCCCTCATGAAGTCCTCATCACTCCATTCCCCCATTGCAATGCCACCTTTCCAATCGTTATTGCGCATATAAGGAGACATATCTGAAGCAACAATCCTCTTAATCCTGTCACACCCAAACTGGTTGACATAGCTGTAGATTGTCACAGCCCCCATCGAATGGCCAATTAGAGTAACATCATCCAAATTCAATTTGCTGATAATCTCATGCAGGTCCTTTCCCAAACGTTCAACGTTCATGTGGACTGTTGGTTTATCCGAATAGCCATGACCTCTCTGATCATATAAAATTACCCTAAAATCAAATCTGAACTCTTTATAAAACGATTCGTTGATAGTGTGAGATGAATTTAGTCCATGACAGAAAATTAACGCTTCACCATCACCACTGTCATCATAGTACAATTTTACCCCATCATCAACAGTAATATATGACATGAGACACCTCAATTAAAAAAAATAGCGATGCATTATGGAAATTGAAAATAGATAAGCTCAGCAGAATCTAAATACAAAATCATTTGTTTTTACAACATCCGAAAAAGAAGTTCTTAATCTTTTTTGAAGTTGATTTCTTATCTTTCTCGATTTTTGCATCTCTTTCATGCAAATGTTTTCTGGCTTCAACCATACTATCCATAATATCACCTTCAATATATTATAATGCATTCAACCTATTTAAATATTAGGCATGCCAAAAACATGCAAATAACGAGATAATGTTAATTTCATATCAATTGAAAATTAATTTTAATAAAAACATCATATTCAATAAAAATATAATTTAAAAACCTTATATAAATAAATTAAAAATTTAAAGAAAATATAGACAATAATATATACTATTAATTATTAAATTAAATATTACAAGATGAATTTTCAATAATTTATTCTTGTTAATCGATTTGTTGTATGGAGTATCAAATCAGTTTTTTATTATAGTATTAAATAATTATTAAAAACCCCGAATATATGATGCACTGTCCATACTTCAAATACGATTAAGTTTAACTAATTTTGAAATTATTTATAGCATTAATGCAATAATTTTATACATGACAAACTGTATCATGGTTCAAGGAACATCATCCAATGCTGGAAAAAGTATGCTTGTGGCGGCATTATGTAGAATTTACAAGAATAGAGGATATAAGGTGGCCCCTTTTAAATCCCAAAACATGTCACTGAACTCATACACCACAAAGGAGAACGGTGAGATAGGAATTGCACAAATGCTACAGGCTGAAGCGGCAATGGTCGAACCAAGCATACACATGAATCCTGTTTTGCTAAAACCAAAGGGAGATTTCACATCAAATGTCATAATTCAGGGAAAATCCATCGGAAACATGAACTTCTACGATTACCAGCACAAGTACCACGATACAGCATTCAATGCCATCAAGGAAAGTTTCAAGATATTGTCCGACGAATATGATGTTATAATCATTGAGGGTGCAGGATCACCTGCAGAAATCAACATGCGTGACCAAGACATAGCAAATATGGAAATCGCACACCTTGCAGATGCAAATGTCATCCTGATAGCAGACATTGAGATGGGAGGAGTCTTTGCGGCAATAGCCGGAACATATGTGCTTCTGGATGATTACGACAGGTCTCGCCTAAAGGCAACAGTCATCAACAAGTTCAGAGGAAATCTTGACATCCTAAAGCCTGGACTTGACAGGATTGAGGAAATTACTGGAGAACCTGTTCTTGGAGTGTTACCATATGATGAAACCTTAAAATTGCCCGAAGAGGATTCAGCTTCCCTAACCACACACGTGTTTGCAGAGGACAAGGACATTACCATCGGAGTTATCCGACTTCCTAAGATAGCCAACTTCACAGACATAGACCCATTCGAATACGAAGAGGACGTTGCACTTAAGATGATTAGAGTTAACGATGAAATCGGCGATGTTGATGCGTTAATTATTCCTGGAACCCGTAACTCAACTGAAGACATGTATGCACTTCGCGAAAGCGGATTGGCAGACAAGATTGTTGAAAAATCCCAGGAAATTCCAGTCGTTGGAATCTGCGGAGGCTTGCAGATTTTGGGAAACGTGATTCATGATGATGAAAAGCGCGAATCAAAGCATGGTACACTTGACGGATTGGGATTGCTTGACATTGAATCCAACTTCTCAAGAGCAGAAAAGATTGTGACACAATCAGAAGCTACAATCCCTGAAGAGATTGAAGGCCTTGCCGGAGAGATATTTAAAGACATTGCAGGAGAAAAAGTTACCGGATATGAAATCCATGAGGGAACAACAGAGCTTAAATCAGCAAGTGCTCTTTTAGATATCCAAAAAGGCCAAGGAAATAATGATGATGGAGTCATTGACGGTGCCTCCAACGGAAATGCATTTGCGACATACTTCCATGGAATATTCCACAACTACAACTTCAGAAGGGAATTTTTAAATTACATCCGTGTCAAGAAAGGACTGGAAGCCAAATATGGTGACGATCCTTACGAAACACAGAAGGACTATTCTCTAAACAGACTAGCCGAAATCGTTGAAGAGCACCTGGACATGGATATTATTGATAAATTATTGTTTGATGAATAATTTATCTAAATCTTATTTTTTGTGTGTTTTGCCCACACTTTTTCATTATCGCTGGCTGAAACCTTGTTGTCAGCCATTACACCAACCAAGTCATGAGCGACATAAGGCTCTTCAAGATAACCTATATCCTCACTAGTTAATTTTAAATCGACTGAATTTACAGCACCTTCAACGTGATGGAGCTTTGTAGCACCAACTATTGGAGATGTGACTTTTGTCTGAAGCCATGCAAGTGACACCTCAGTCATTGACACGTCATAATTGCCTGCCAGCTCATGGACCCTTTTGATGATTTCAGCATCTTGAGCTTCGGTTGACTGATATTTCAGTTTTGCGTAGAAGTCTTCCTGCATCCTTTTGGAATCCTCTCCAGGAAGCCTTGACAATCTTCCTGATGCAAGTGCACTGTAGGGTGTTGTTGCAATGTTGTCCGCTGCACATAATGGCATCATCTCACGTTCCTCTTCCCTGAAAATCAGGTTGTAATGGCCTTGAATTGATACGAACTTTGCAAACCCTTCGCTTTCAGCAAGTGCATTTGCCTTTGCAAGCTGCCATGCAAAACAGTTTGATATACCGATATATTTGACCTTGCCCTCTTCAATAACCTCATTCAAACCTTCAAGAATGTCATACAGTGGAGTTTTGTAGTCCCACATGTGATATATGTACAAATCAATGTAGTCAAGTCCAAGGTTTTCAAGGCTCTTGTTGACGAAGTTGTGGATGTGCTCCTGGCCTGAGACATTGTTCTTTATTTCATCCTCTGATCTTGGCAGGAACTTGGTTGCAACAACCACATCTTCCCTTGTGGCATTTTCACGGATTGCCTTTCCAACATACTGCTCTGATGTTCCATTCTGATATCCGATTGCAGTATCATAGAAATTTATTCCATTATCAAGACCGTTTGTAATTATTTCAATAGATTCTTTTTCAGGCAAGGTCCATGTGTGCATTCCGTTTTTGGGATCGCCGAATCCCATACAACCCATACATACACGACTTACCTTTAAATTTGAGTTTCCAAGTTGAGTATATTCCATTTTCACACCTTTCTCATCACATAAAATACATAACTATAATCATCAGTGTTTCTTCTGTAAGTTTCAATTTCTTTTCTTATTTGATTAACAAATTCTTTTGCGGATTTATCTCCGCTTAACGAATTCAAGTTCTTCTCCAATCCATTATGATAATCTTTCCAATCATTTTTCGGCACAACCACATAATCAATGAACTCGTATCCGAGATTTCGAATCTGTGAAATCTTGTTTTCAATTGTGTCCACTTCGGAGTAGATGTTTTTCCAGAATTGCCTGCTTTCAGATGACGGATTTCTAAGCCATGTGACATCGGATACAATCATATAACCGTTCGGCTTCAAAAGCCTCTTCCATTCTGCCAAACCCTTTTTAAATCCGATTATTTCGATTGCAGCCTCGCAAAACACCAAGTCAAATTCCTCATTTGCAAAGTCAGGATCTCTCATGTCCATTTGGTATGCATAGACCCTATCAGACAGACCGTTCTCATCAATCTTTTCTTCTAGATTATTCTTGTAATGCTCGAACATGTCGAATCCTTCAACTGTTGATTTTTCAAAGTGATTTGCAAGAAGCACTGTTGATGTTCCGACTCCACAGGCGATGTCCAGTATGTTCAGCTCATCGTCCCTATCCAAATCAACATTATCGATTACCCTCAATGTTGTTTCCTCACTACCTGGAGACAATCTGTCCAAATCCCTGTATGCAGCATAGAAGTATAATGGTATTTCCATAATACTAGATTAAACCGCATAATTTAAAAACTTTAACCAAGAAATTTAGGTATACCAAAATTGAGGTGAAAATCATGATTGTAGATGTAAAAGCAACAAACAAAAACAGTGGCGAAGTGATTTCATACAAACTTGAAGGCGATTCCGATGCAGGTTTCACATATGAAGGAACCCATATGCAGGAAGTGGCCGACAACAAAATCAGAGAAGTCAACAACAGCCTAATTCTACTTGGCTCTCCACTTTACACAATCAAATCCGGTCAAAGCGAAAAGATTGACGCAATGACATTCGACATTGAAATCACAGCAGAATAATTCTGCTCCTCTTTTTATTTTTAAAAAAGAAAGGAAAAGAAATTATTTCATTTCCTTTTCCCAAATTCTTATTGTATTGACATTGGCCTTATCAGCCAACTCTTCCATTGTTTTTATCTCATCATCACTTAACTCTATGTTTACAGCTTCAGCGGCATCCTCAACATGATGGACTTTTGTTGCACCGATGATTGGAAGGGTGCCTTTTGCAATTGCCCATGCAATAGGAAGCTGTGCGACCTTTACATCATGAGCTTCGGCAATTTCTGCAATTGCCTTGTTTAGCTCTTCAATTTCAGCAAGACTTCCTCCGTATGCATTTGCCCTGTCTGATCCTTCAGGGAAAGGATTTTTGGTGTCGTACTTGCCTGATAATGCTCCTTGCTCCAATACCATGTATGAGAAAAAGACTATGTCGTTTTCCTTACAGTAGTCAAGGATTCCTGAGTCTTCAGATGAGCGGTTCAATAGGCTGTAATGGTTTTGAACTGCACCTAGTTTCAATCCTGCCTCTTTCAGTATTTCATTAGCCTCCTTGATTTCAGCAAGGTTGTGATTTGAAACACCAATCATCTTGATATCATGCTCTTTTGCGGTTTCGACCAATTTTTTGGTCCAGTCAGGAGCTCCTACAGGATTGTGAATCCAGAAGATGTCAATTTCGTCAACCCCCAATATTTTAGCACTGTTTTCATACATTGAGGTGACCTCGTTTGCTTCAAACATCTCAGCAAGCTGGGGAGTGAACTTGGTTGAAATCACATAGTCATCCCTATCTGAAGTCCTTAAAAATTCACCTAAAACCTCTTCGGACTTTCCCATTCCGTATACATAAGCGGTATCCCAAAGGTTAAGTCCCATTTCCATTGCCTTGTCATATATTGGCTTTAAATCCTCACTTTTATGCTCATTTCCGAATGTTCCGTCATTACCCCATGCCCAAGCACCGAGAGCAATTTTTGGAAGTGTGTCTTTAAATGTCATGTTTAATTATTTCAAAAAATGAATATAAAAAGTTAAAGTGACGGCTATGACACCTATTATTTAAAATAAGAAAAAATAGAAATATTTAAACAATATGACATACTTTGATTTTGAACTAACACACTGTCCGGTTGAACTGTCCCTTGACATGATAAACAGAAAATGGGTGCTGCAGATTATCTGCGACATGTTTTTTGGAAAAACACGATTTTCCGAATTTCAAGAGGGAAGGCCAGAATTATCCAATAAGGCATTATCCAGAAGTTTACGCTTCATGGAGGAGCAAGACCTGATTAAAAAGGTTGAGGACGAGTACTTTTTAACAGACAAGGGAAAGTCACTGAACAAGGTCATTTATGATTTGGTTGAATTCACCCTTGACAACAATAAAGACCTATACAACGAAGAGACTATTATAAAGGCAAAGGACGGCTTTAAAAAGCAATTATTAAAATAATTTTACAAATTCATTCATTTACCTAATCAACCAGATTGTCTATCATATCAAAAAGTTCGCCATATCTTTCAAAAAGATTTTCAAATTCATCATCATTTTTGGACATTAATACCATCTTAAGCTGGTTGTCATTTTTAGAGATTTTCACAAGATCTGACTCGGAACTATCATCAATCAATGATTTGATCTCATTGTATTTCTCTTCAGTCAGGTTATGCCTTCTGTGATGGTTCAATAAGTCCATTGCATGAAAAAGACCATTGTCAAGCCTATCAATGCATGAGGACAGTTTGATTTTTGTTACCATATAATATGGAGCCTCAATCTTGTCCCTGCGAAGCACGATTGACATTTTTGATATCACGTGGTCATCGCTGCAATTTTCATTTATGAATCTGATTAATTGAAACTGTTTTATGTTTGCGTCACTATTCAAGAAATTCATGTTGATATATTGTCTTTATAAATATTTAACATTATTGTGCAAGAATTCTCCGGCTTCTTTAAGCCGGGAGATGAATTGCACTTTTAAGGGGGTTTGTTGAATTTTTAGAATTTTTTTTGCAAAATAAAAAAAATATGCAGTATTACTTTCCAAATGCTCTTAGATAAACTCTATTTATTATAAATGTATATAAGTTGATATAAGAAAAAGAAAACATATTTTTTTTTTGAAGATT